>NZ_CBABQS010000051.1:0-35346 GCF_964672035.1 Arcicella sp. | reverse complement strand
GGTACATTGGTCAAAGTCAAAGTAGCTGAGGTTGCACCGCTATAAATACCGCCGTTGGCTATATTACTAAAACCAGCCCCTGAATTTACCTGCCACTGATATGTTAGTCCACTACCTGTTGCGGTAACTGAAACCGAGGTATTTGAACCCGCACAAAAAGCTGCTGGATTTGATGGATTTGTAGTAATACTGGCTGGACACAAATTCAAAGCGGCAAAAGGAATTACCGACAAACCTTGCGTAGTTTGTGCAATCAAATAATTACCTGTAATTTGAATATTGGCTAAGTTAATGGGTATTGACCTTTCACTTGTAGCAAATTTGTATTCAGTTCTATTGGGTAAACTACTGCCAAAACCACTGACGACAACCGCATTTGGAAAAACTGAATTCGGATTAGCAGCTGTGGGTATTGCCCCATTTATCGTATAAAACAACGAATGAATAGCGGTGATACCATTGGTTGGGTCGCCATCAGTATCGGTATAAGCGTAGAAATCTTCACCATTGCTCGAAATAGCAAAATCTCCTGAAATAAAGGCAAAAGTACCACAATTAGATCCCGCCGAGCAAGTAACTGTAAAAGCATTGGTCAATTGTCCTGTTTCAACCACATACACCACTTGTCCTTTGGCTAAACCTCCTGTAGGAACGGTATATTTCGTTACCGACTCAATGGCACTAAAATTTAAGGTCGTATTATTATAGGGAGAATCCGTAAAGTAAATCTCCGTGCCAGCCGTTAAATTTTGATTAGCTGCAAAACTAATTCCGTCGGGGTCTGGATTCGTTCCATGATTAACTCCTACAATCACCACCAAAGGATTTACATTTATAATATCATCATTTGTTATTGTTCCAGTGGCAACACTGGGGTTGCCTGCATCATAGCCCGTACCTACATCAACTGACAAAACAACGGTTTCATTAGGCTCAAGCGTTGCATCTGCCACAGGCGTAATCGTTACACTTGCAGTATTGCTCCCACTCGGAATCACAACTGAACCTGTGCTTGCTGTAAAACTCGTTGCTCCTGTTTGCGTGTAATCCGTAGTGAAAGTTGCTGTGCCACTTAGGCCAAAATTAATGGTCATATTGCTGGCAGCAGTTTGTGATAGGGTAAAGGTATAAACCATACCTGTACCACTATTCTCTAAAACCGAACTCGGACTTGCCGTAACCGTTACTAACGGATTAGGCACACCACTCGTTACAATAATATTGGTAAAACGTACCGTTGAAGGAGCCGTAGCCGTTGATTGAGCATGAAGCCAGTTGGAAACATTGGTCAATAATGTTCGGGTAACGGTTACTTGTCTTTCCGTTGGAAATTTATATTCAGTACGTCCTGGATTGGTATTGGGAAAATTATCAACCACTACTGCACTTGGGTAAATAGTAGAAGGATTTGAAATGGCAGGAATGGCTCCACCATTAACAGAGCCAACTAAATCACCTGTATGCAAGGCTGAATAAATTTCGGTAACGCCATCTGTTGGGTTGTCGTTATTATCAGTGTAAGCGTATAAAGTAATACCACTCGTAGGAATTGTAAATCCTGCATCTATGTTTGTAGCAGTTCCACAACTACTTCCATCTGAACAAGTTACCGTAAACACATCCGCCGAGGTTTCCATTACGGTGTAAACATCACCTCTGTTCACTCCCACACTTGCCGTCCATTTAACTGTACCCGTAAAAGTATTGCCAAAAGCAATCGTATTTTTATCATAAATTCTTCTGGTAAAATGTACTACCGTTCCAGAAGTAATATCCTCTAATGCCACAAATGAAAAACCATCTTGATGCGTTGGATTTACCCCAGCATCGGCTTGATTAATACCCACTAATGCCACTTTTGGCAAAGATGTTCCTGTATCATCATTCGTAATAGTACCCGTTGCCGAACTTGGGCTACCTATATCATAGCCAGTGCCGCTTGTAATTGTCAGGGTCACGGTTTCGTCAGGTTCAAGAGTTGCATCGCCCGTAGGATTTACTATTACCGTAGCGGTGTTGCTACCACTTGAAATGACAACCGAACCAGAAATTGTAGCATAGTCTGTGCCATTGGTGGCTGTTCCACCAATGGTATAATTTACTGTAATATTACTGGCAGCATTTGCAGAAAGCGTGAAGGTGTAAGTCAAATTGGTAGCTCCGTTTTCAGTAACAGAACTGGGCGAAACCGCCACTCCCACCGTAGGGTTTGTATTGACTAAGTTAAGATTTGCAAAAGCCGTGGTGGACAATGAAGTACCACCTGATACGAGTTTATTATAGTTAGAGGGGTCTTCTAAATTCAGTTTTGAAACTGCTCCACCTCTCAAAGTCGGTTTGAACTCATTAATTGTCTGAACGGCAACAGGAACTGAAGAAAAAAGCCCCTGTGTAATAATTGCGTTAGGAAAAAAAGCGTTAGGAGCAACGGTGGGATTCATATTTGTAGGAAGATTTCCTACAAACTGAGTACCAATCCCTGAATCATAGTAACCCTCGTACATAACAGAGTGAATGGTGGTAATACCGTTGATTGGATTATCATCAGTATCGCTATATGCCCAAACACCTACTACTATATCACCAATTGTAAAATTTGAGGCAGCACCATTATAAACAAGAAAACTGGCTGTACCACAAGAACCCGAACTGCAAGTGGTGGCAAGCGTATTGCTGGTCTGGTTCGTTTCTTGAATATAAACGACTACTCCTTTGGCAATGCCGCCAACAGGCACAGTATATTTGGCAATAAATTTAATACCATCATCCGAGGCACTTAATGACCTGAATCTGGAATTAGGAGCGTCATAAAGTCCATTGGTAAAATAGAAAACAGTACCAGCAACAAGGTTTTCAGTAGCTACAAAGCTAATACCGTCATAATCACCTCCATTTAGAGTGGGACTCGAATGGTCAATGCCAATGACCGCAACCTTTTGAGCCAAGAGGGTATTTCCACTAAACATAAGGCCCAAGAAAAACAGGCAAATTTTAAGGGAATTCAGTATTTTTTTTGTAAAATTTTTCATGATTTTGTTAATTTTATTAGGTACATAAATATGGGTTGAACCAACCCCCAGTAACTAACTCTTGGCGTAAAGAGTCTATTTTATCATTTGATTTATTTTCAATCCTTTTATATTCTGTTTGGTTTTCTTTGGTTTCAATCAAAGTAAAACCGTCAACCTGTAATTCGTTATAAGTATTGAGGTTCAATTTTCCACGTGGCGTTTCATATACCACCTCCTTCAAATTCTGAGCAATGGGATTTTTAAACTCAGGGTCAATTTTCATCGATTCCTGTATCGTAAGCCCTGTTTCGTAGCCCAACAAGGCTATTTCATTCGGCACTTTTTTGTATTTAGTTTTATAGCTTTCAATAAAACTGTGTACGGTTTCTACGTAAAAAGGACTAATCGTCAAAAGATGATTTTTAGGCGAATTATCCTTCATAAAAGTATTGGTCATCAATGGGTTATAAACAAAACAATGTTCGTTGATAATCCCTGATTCTACCATTTTTTGACAGGCTATTTCACCTTCTTTATAGCTAAAAAGATTCAGCACTGCATCGGGTGATGTACTGCGTATATCATTAATCATTCGTTCAAAATTATATGTTTTATAGTCTGCCCCCACTACATGATTATGCACGATATTCCCACCATTTTGCATTACGCCGTTAAAAAAAGCATAGAATAATTGATAACCTGCTTCATAAAAAGAAGCCGTTGTTGATACATTTTTTCCAATATTTTCAACCGCATAATTCCCTGCATGGTACATCGCCTCCCACATATTGAGGGTTTGGTGAATAAGGTAATCGTTTTTCAAATGAGGGTCATAGATATTCG
This sequence comes from Arcicella sp., assembly GCF_964672035.1. Classification (NCBI taxonomy): domain Bacteria; kingdom Pseudomonadati; phylum Bacteroidota; class Cytophagia; order Cytophagales; family Flectobacillaceae; genus Arcicella; species Arcicella sp. Next base: position 31,492 of record NZ_CBABQS010000051.1, on the reverse strand, counting down.
CCCCCATGTCGGTATGAATAAATGATTTTTGGTAAGCCCCAAACAAGCCACTCAGTTTTTGGAGGTGATTTATTCCGCAAAATCCTACCGCCACATCAACCTCTTCTTGAATAATCATTTTCTCAGCCACCCTCAGAATACTGTCATTTGTACCAGTGCCGATTCCTTCAAAAAGTATGGTAGGTATTGGCAAATCATTTGTTGAAAAAGACCATTTAAGTCCATTCAAAAAATCACTTGCCAATACGGTATAATATTCTGAAATCGGTAATAATACGCCAATCCTTGGGTTCATATTTTTTAGCTTTTAGTAATGAGCTTTGAGCATTGAGTGTCAGCAAGATTTTATATTTTACTCAAAACTCATCGCTCACTGCTAAAATTTAGTTCCTCGAAGGAAAAATACCTTCCATCGCAATACAGTAATTGATTCCCAAATAAGGATTCATGATACTAATTGGCTGACTACCCCCAGCTATATCTGTTGTACCACCAATAGCTTTGGTAGAACCATTTGAGGCTTCACCATAAATTTTTGTTGCTCCAGTATTCGCTAAAAAACCAGCAGGAACACCACCATCAGCAGGTGTGTTTGCCACTAATATAGTTGCCGCACCCAAGGTATGATTATGTTGAGGCATATTCGTAGCAAGAATAGTGATTGACTGACTACCAGCCATTTCACCTTGCACAACAGGTGACAATCCTGGTCCATTACCCATGCCAATCAGGGTTCTACCTCTGAGGTCTGGAATACCAAAGGTGGTTTGCCCATTGCCACCATACGTAGTCCCCAAGAGGGAAAACAAGGCAGTGTTTTGAGCAATAGACATTGTTTGTCCATTGCAAAATGCCCATCCACGTGGGTTAAAATTGAATCCGAATGCGGCTATCATGCCTAAGAAAACGTCCATAATTAATTGTGATTAAGAATTGAGATAAATATTAAATTGAATAATTGAATTTTCGTAATTGGTTTTGGGTAATTCCAAGCGATGCCTTTCTGGAGTATTGCTAAAATGTGCGCAATCAACAAAAGCCTTATCATCTGTACCAAAATAAAGTTTTGTTAAAATTTCTGATCCATTTTGGTCTTTGATTTTGAAATGAATCCTCCTCATTTTGGCATATCCTTCCTCAAAATGCTTCTCAGGAAAATCAGTATTGAAACCATAATTTCCTTCCGAGTCTGTCATCAATTTCCCTTCATATTCAAAACTTAAAGGATTGCTTGCTGAGTTATTATGCCAAATTTCAATCGTGGCATTTTTGGCAGGACTCAAATCTTCATATCGAATCTTTCCATTTACTTTTACGGTTTTCTGAGCGTTCTTTTTCAAACACAATACATTTTTACTAATAGATTGATTAGCCTTAGCGTGAGTAATCAAAGGGTAAAAACTAAGTCCTAAACCGAAAAGAACAGAGTTTTTGCAAAAATTTCTACGACTGTTTGACATTGTATGATGATGGTTTTGTTTTAATAATGTGTTATCGTAAACACCTTACCCTCAACAATATATCAATATTCATAGCTTTGCATCTTAGCAAAATTAGAAATGATTATTTGTTGGTGTAAGGGTAAAAATACCTGTTTTATGATTTTTAATTTCTATCCATAAAAATATCCCTCTACCTACTTTAAAAGGGTATTGCAAGTCCCACTTTGATGGGAAAAGGGCGGATGTTTTTGTGTTGTAGTTCTCTTCCTAAGAATTAGTCAGCAAGCCACATTCTCAATGAATTACTATGCTACCTGGGTCTGACAAAAGAATGGTCGTTGCTAAGTCTGTTCTAATTGCTGGACTACCCATTTGCGGATTACGCATCGGCTGACTGTCAACATGCCATCGGTAGGTCATACCTTCGGAATATTTACTAAAAACTATGGTATAAATGTGTTTGGGTAGGGTAGCAATCTGAAAAAGCGGACTTGTTTCTAATGCTTGAAGGATTATTGTTTGTAATTGGGGGAAGGTTTGAGTATTGTCTTTATCAATTTGAAGTTTATTTTTTAAAGATTTTGCTGCCAATGAGGCAGTTCTTGCCTCATCAACAAACAGACTACTTTCAAGGAGAGCGTCAATCTGTGTTAATTTTTCAAGAGTTAATAATTGAGGTAAATGTATCAAACTCATAGTTTAAACTACGTTCTCACCCAAGTAAGCATTTTTGGATAAGACTTCGTATTGTTTTGTTGTGTTTTAGTAACTCTATCGGTCATGCCGTACCATTCCAAAATGGGAACACCGAAGTATCGACCGTGATTAAAATTCCCTATAATATTCTCGCTATTACCTTTGTAACCGTTTGGATGAAAGACAATTGTGAGGTCAATTCCAATTTCCAAACAAGCGGCATACGTCCAAGCAATTACTGCCATTTCAGTAGCTTCTGCATCATTTTGACCTTCCAAAGATCCCGTTAAGTTGCTTCGTTCTTCGGGAAGCATCAAAGCAACATGCCCAGCTTCGTGTAGGGTATCGCCGATGTATTTTAATTGATTTTTATCAATAAATAGTGTCCCATTTTCAATCAGTAATCCAGGCAAAAAAGTTTGCTCAGAAATCTGACGATAGCCGATAGGAATGCCTATACTCTGAATAAAATCGGTAATCTTCTGGAAGATCGCTCCATTAAAATCCATTATAAAAACAAGAAAAAATAATTAATAAATTGTTGAGCAAGAATCTGAAAATAATAAATTTGTAACCTACTTTTGAAGTACTTTCAATAAGCCGTATTTTTAAGAATAACAAGAAGGGTAATCCGTAATTGTATGAGATGAATAACAAGAAGTGAAACAATATTAAAGAATATTTACCGAATAATAAACAAAATTGTTGTGAAATTAGGTTTTTTGTATGTCTATAATAATAAACAAGCTAATGAATGATTATAAATTACCTCAAAAATATGATATTGAAAGATTAAAAACTGATCTCAATCTATGCCAAAATGTAGATTGGTTGCTTCATTTCAACCAAAATGACTTCACGGGACATTGGTCAAGTTTTGCATTACGCTCCATTTCTGGAAGTGAATTAGACATTTTAGCCACGGCAAATGCTACTTTCCATGACACCCCAACCCTCAATAAATGTTTATATTTCAAGGAAATAGTAAATTGTTTTATGTGTGAAAAAGAGGCGGTAAGGCTCCTGTCACTTTCGCCCAACAGCTATATCAAAGAACATACAGATTCAGCCGCAGGTTACGAAGATGGATTTTTCAGAATCCATATTCCAATCCAAACCAATGATAAAGTGATTTTCACGGTCAATAAAAAAGCCTTGCCCATGCGTGAGGGTGAATGTTGGTATGCGAATTTCAATCGACCACATTTTGTGTCGAATGAAGGCCAAACTGACAGAATTCATTTAGTAATTGATTGCCTAAGAAATGATTGGTCAGACCAATTGTTTGCAATTTTTGGATATGATTTTGAGGAGGAAAAAAAGAGTAAATATGACCAACAAACCAAGTTGATGATGATTGAGCAGTTATCGTTAATGAAAACCGAGACGGCTAATCATATGATAAAACAGTTGCAGGAGGAATTGGGGATAATTAGAAATTAAGTACATTAGGTGTATGATGATATTTATTCATTCTATCATTGGATTCCAACATATCAAAATATGAACTCCCATCCACTAAAGAACTGGATTCCATTCCGATTAGATTTTCTCGATAAAGAGCTGCATTGTCGGTGGCTATACGTTGCTAACAAAAAATTCACTGAACCCTTCTTTCACGAAACCACAGGGCAATGCCGAGTTTTTGAAGAAAATCAAAAAAACTTTCATGCTGTCTCGACATTGGATGGGATTATTGATTTTTCTGAAAATATAGCCTCATTAGCTCCAACGGCATTCATTTTTCATATTTCTCGTTGTGGTTCAACACTTTTAGCTCAATTGCTTTCTCTGGACGAACAAAATATTGTCCTTGCCGAACCGCCCATTTTTGATGAAGTTTTACGAGAAATTTTCTTCAAAAAACCCAATGTTTCAGAAGAAAAAATAGACGAATCCTTAAAAGCTGTCGTGAAATTTTTAGGACAAAAAAGAACGGGTGAAGAACAAAATTTCTTCATCAAATTAGACAGTTGGCATATTTTTTATTACGAAAAATTAAGGAAATTATACCCCGAAACGCCCTTCATTTTCTCACTCAGACGACCCGATGAAGTCATCCGTTCACAGGTGCAGGAGAGCGGTATGCACGCTGCCCCAGGTGTGATTCAGCCAGCAATTTTTGGGTTTACTTTGGAAGAAATATTAAAGGTAGAACGTCCAGTTTACGTAGCAAAAGTCTTAGAAAAATACTTTGAACGATATTTAGCAATTATCGAAAAAGATAACAATGTCCTATTCATCAATTATGCCGAAGGAATCCTGACAAGTTTAGACAAAATTGAGCAATTTTTGAAGCTAAAAATTGAGCCGTCCATCAAGCAAAAAATGGTTGAGAGAACTCAATTTCATAGCAAAAGACCAAACACCGTTTTTGAAGAAAAACCATTGGAAGATGAACTGCCTGATTATCAAAAGAAGGTGTTTGAGATGTATAAAAAATTAACAAAAAAAATGATAAATTCATCCATTTTAAATACTTTCAGAGAGCATATTTTAGCTAATAAAACCGTTAAGCAAAAAGATTGGAATGCCTTTCAAAATGCCGTTTTTGAGCATGGAATTGGCATGGAAGAAACGCTACATTTTCTCTATTTTAATCAACCCGACACGCCCGATTTTGAAGATTGGATTGATCAAAATAAGCGAGTCTATCAAAACGAAAATATTGAACATTTCCCAGATGTGCTGAGTCAAGAAGATTTGGGATTTTGGAATAAAAATGGCTATATTGTTGTTAAAAACGCTATTTCGAGAGAAGATTGTGAACAAACACAAAATGCAATTTTAAATTATTTGGAGGCTTCATTAGATAATCCAGCTTCTTGGTACAAACATCACGAAGCAAAAGAAGGCTTGATGGTGCTGTTTACAAAACACCCAACTTTGGAAAAAAATAGAGCTTCTCTGAAAATTCAAAAAGCCTATCAACAGCTATACGGAATGGATAAAATTTATCGGGTCATTGACAAAGTGAGTTTCAATCCTCCAGAAAATGATTCGTATAAATTTAGAGGAAGTTCTTTGCATTGGGACGTGAGTTTACGCTTCCCAATTCCATTCAAATTACAAGGTTTACTGTATCTGACTGATGTAAAACAAGACAGTGGAGCGTTTCATTGCGTGCCAGGGTTTCATCATGAAATAAAAAATTGGCTAAAAAAAATACCTCAAAATGCGAATCCAAGAGACATGGCAATTCAAGAATTAAAGCCTATTCCTGTGCTTGGAAATGCGGGAGATTTTGTGATTTGGCATCAAGCTTTGCCACATTGTGCCACGCCAAACACTAGTAATTTGCCCAGAATGGTTCAGTATTTGACGTATTTACCTGTTGAAAATGGTGACGATACGGGCGAATGGATTTGAGATTTTGTTAATTTTTCAGAATAAAATCAAGAATTTTTTCCAAAGAATCTTCAAGGGTCTCTTCAGAAGTATCAATTACTAAATCAGGATTTTTGGGAATTTCAAAAGTGTCATTCACACCCGTGAGATTATGAATTTTATCGGGATGAGTTTCGGGTAAAAAAGCTCTTTGGTAAAGTCCTTTGGTGTCTCTTTTTCGGAGGGTTTCCACATCGCATCTTACATAAATGAGTTTAGCGTTGTAGCGTTCTTTTAACTCATTTCGGGCAATGTTATAAGGATTTATTGCCGCAATAATCGTGATAATTTCGTTGCGAGACAAGATATTAGCCACAAAACCAAGCCTTTTAATATGCTCAATTCTATCTTCCATCGAAAAACCCAAATCCGCACAAAGCGTCTTTCTGAATTCATCTCCATCAATAATTTCGACTTTGAGATCCATGGCTAAAAGTTTGTCTTTTAGTAAATTAGCAATCGAAGATTTGCCCGCACCCGAAAGCCCAGTCATTTGGAAGAGTGGCATATTTGATGTGTTTTACCGTGTTAATTTTTGGCAAATAACAAAAAAGCGAGGTGCATTTTACAAGATGGCTTATTTAGCTCTTAAAAAAACTCAACTGATTTAAGTTTTTTCTATAAAAAAGTAGAATAAAATGAATAGATATTTTAAGTCAAAAGGCATTACATAATAATTTATGTAATGCCTTTTAATCAATTATTTACTTCAAATTAAATTTCCAAAAGCATTGCTCCATAAGAATATCCACCGCCAAAAACGGTAACAATTATCTTATCGCCCTTTACGAATTTTTGCTTATTTTCATCCAGCACTATCGCACATCCTGCACATCCTGTATTGCCTAAATACTGAATATTTGAAAGCATTACATCTTCTGAAACGCCCAAAGTACCAGCCACATTTTTTGAGATTCTAAGATTAGCTTGATGTGGAGCAATGTATTTTATATCGTTGATTGTTAGATTATTACGTTCCAAAACTTGCAAACTTGCCTTTGGCATGTACATACAAGCATTGATAAAAACATCTTTTCCATAAGGCATAATAATTCCTTTTTCGAGTGGTTTCAACGTTACACTTTCCGAGGCTTTCCCTACGTTAGCAGCACCAGCGGTAAGTACATCTTTAATTTCCCAGTCAGCTTCAGAAATTCTTGTTTTTGAAATTGATAATGCCACCGCACCGTCTCCCCAAAGATGGCCCGCTTTAGTATCATCTTCGTTGTTATAAGCGGTGTTATGTTCAGAAGCCACAATCAGTGCTTTTGTTGCCTTATTAGTGGCAAAATAACCTTCCACAATTTCAACGGCATTCAACAAAGATGAGCAGGCCGAAGATATCGTTACTACTGGAATTTCGCTAATATTGATGTGACGTTGAACGGCATGGGCAAGCGTAAAAATACAATCGTAAGGCGTATAGGTAGCCCCGATGATAAGGTCAAATTCAGAAAGATCGAAAGGGAGAATTTTTGTTAAATTATCCACCGCCTCGATTGCCATTGTATGCGTATTTTCTTGACTTGTGGCTTTGCGACGTTCACGAATTCCAGTCCTTTCAGTAATCCATTCATCGGTTAATCCATTCAATTCTTCAAAATAGGCATTCGTTATTATTTGCTCGGGCAAATAGCTGGCAATAGCATTTATAAACATTCGTTTTTAGTTCTAAGTTTTTATTTTTAGTGAAAGAATTGTTGAGTTTATATCCATTCCTAAAAATGACTACAAAGAAAATCAATGTTTAAAGAGAGAACAAACATTTCACGGAAAGAAACAAGTTTTACTTGATATATTTATATAAAATTTTGTACTATTTTCATATTTTTTGTATAAATCTTATAAATGTCAGAAGTAGAAGTAAATTGTTACGGATACAAACCTAAATTGTTATAATTCATTTATTTCCGTTTAAACCAAACCTTCTTTCCTTTATTCGCCTCATTTGGTTTAGAAGCTCCTCGGTTTTGTTGTTGCTGAGGTGGTTTCGACAATTCCACAACCGGCTGGGTACTCATCGGATAATCGTGATTTTCGATAACAGGAATCTTCTTACCAATCAATTTTTGAATATCTTTCAAATACGGAATTTCCTCGGTTTCACAGAATGAGAAAGCCGTTCCATTGGCTCCTGCACGACCTGTACGCCCGATTCTGTGTACGTAAGTTTCGGGAATATTCGGCATTTCAAAGTTGATAACGTAAGCCAAATCGTCCACATCAATACCTCTGGCGGCAATATCCGTTGCTACTAAAACACGAGTAGTTTTTGCCTTAAAGTTCTCCAGAGCCCGCTGACGAGCATTCTGAGCCTTGTTTCCGTGAATGGCTTCGGCTTTGATATTACTTTTCAAAAGCGTTTTTACAACTTTATCCGCTCCGTGTTTTGTACGAGTAAAAACTAAAGCCGTTTCAATCGTTTTATCCGCCAAAATATCCAATAACAAGGCATTTTTATTGTTTTTATCGACAAAATAAAGCGCTTGTTTTATGGTATCTGCCGTAGATGAAACGGGTGTAACTTCTACTTTTTGTGGCTTGTAAAGAATATTGTCTGATAATTTCTGAATTTCAGGAGGCATCGTAGCCGAGAAAAACAAAGACTGACGACGTTCGGGAAGAATGGCAAGAACCTTTTTGATGTCATGGACAAAACCCATATCCAACATACGGTCGGCTTCGTCCAAAACGAATAATTGAATGTCTTTCAGAGAGATAAATCGTTGGTTAATTAAGTCCAATAATCTACCAGGGGTTGCCACTAAAATATCGACCCCATTTTGTAGGGCATCGGTTTGTTTTCCTTGTTTTACACCTCCAAAAATAACCGTGTGCGTTAGTCCAGTATATTTACCATACGACTCAAAACTATCATCTATTTGTATCGCTAATTCTCTGGTAGGCGTGATGATGAGGGCTTTTATGGAACGCTTACCTTTATTAAAAGTATGATTTTTATGTAATAATTGAAGAATTGGAATGGCAAAAGCCGCCGTTTTTCCCGTACCCGTCTGAGCCACGCCCAAAAGGTCTATTCCCTGCAAGATAATTGGTATTGCCTGCGCTTGAATAGGCGTAGGCGTGGTATAACCCTCCGCCGTCAAGGCTTTTTGGATGGGTTCAATAAGGTTTAATGATTCGAATGACATATTGTAAGGATTATCACAATTGTAGGGGCGTATCGCATACGTCTCGCTGGCAGATATTTTGGGCGTATTCGATACGCCCCTACCATATAATTGTTGTACAGCTACAAATTTACGGAATTAATAAGGGAAAAACGATTTTGTGGGGTTTTGAGGCTAATCGGCTCAAAAAGGGGTGTTTTTGAGCTGATTAGAGAAAAAATTGGCTTATTGGGTACTTTAGAAATAAAATAGTCTATTAAATTTTAGGGTTTGAGAGACTGTTTTTGTATAATTTTACCTTTGTAGTATTTTTCTTTTACAATTCGGACGGTAGCTTGTTAGAGAAAAATACGACAAAGGTGAAAAATTTATCAAACGGTATGCTAATAAAACTTAACTAAATAATAACCCCAAAAATTAGCCATTCAAAAATCAAACACCTAAATTTCGTTTCTAACAAGTCTAAAACCCATGAAACGATTTTATTGCTTATTTCTATTTGTACTTTTTTAATTTTTACGCACGCTCAATGGCGTATTTATGCTCCTGCCGAAAACCGTTATTGTGTCTTCAATCCTGCGGGTGAAACCATCATTCCTAACGGTCGAATTATTAAACCTTTGGGTAAAACGTACCGCATTGCGCCGCACCCTTATGGAATGGCAATGAGCCTCGATGGTAAAACCAAAATTGCCGCAAATTCTGGCACTAATCCTTTCTCTATCAGTATTTTACAGGATATCTTTACGGGTAAACCGAAGATTACCTGAAGCATAACTTACCATAATTTTTATTTGCGTATATATATCACCGTTAAAAAAATACGAACCCAAAACAATTGAAAACATGAGCAATACAAACAATTTAAAAGCACATGAAGGTGTCGAAAAATTAAAGGATTTGGTGGATGATATAAGGATTTGTCTTTTCTCTACAAACCTAACACTGATGATGGCTCTACTTGTCGCCCCATGAGCGGTCAGGAAGTAGATGACGAAGGAAATGGGTGGTTTTTTTAGTGGAATTGATAGTGATAAAAATAAGGAAATAAAACAAGATAAGCACGTTCAATTACGCTTTTCTGACCCGAGTAAAAGCAGTTATTTGGTAATAAATGGAGAGGCAGAAATTGTTTTCGACCGTGATAAAATCGAAGAATACTGGAATCCGCTCGTTAAAAATTGGTTTAAGGCAGGAAAAGATGACCCCAATATTTCATTAATAAAAGTTGCTGTGCATAACTCTTATTACTGGGACGTAGATGGCAATAGAATGATTAATTTCTTGAAGATGACTGCATCGTTGGCTACTGGAAGTAATTTAGTATCGGCTGAAGAACGCAAGATTAACTTATAAATCTTACCGACAGAACCTATGAAAAATTCGAAAAATAATAAAGAAACGCCCAAGAAAGACACGAAAAAGAATTCTTTGGTAGATAATATTAATGCTAAGAAAAAAGCAGGAACTTCTAATCCCAAAAGTAAATCGACGGTTTCGGATGAAAATTATCATGACATGAAAACCAATTGGGAAGAGAACCGATAATGACAATTTTGGAAGTCTGGCTTTTGTTTGACCTTAGAAAACTAACGTCGGATAAAGGCCAGTTTTTTTATACTTATTGAAAAAGATTGAATAAAAATTTACTTTCACCAATCCAACCTAAATCTTTTCTCGTAAGTTAGTCACAAGCGTTTCAGTCGAGAAATGTCGAATTAAAAAATCCTTCAGAATTAAAGAGTTTTGAGGTTTTATAAAATGACTACACGCATTTATGATTATAATTTCTTTGTTTTTTTGAAAACTTAGGATTTTATCACTATGCCAAAATTTTAATTTCTAAACTTTTATATTTAAGTACAATTCATCATTTAAACTATTTTTTTACAATGGAGAAATCACAAATTGATCTATCGGTAGTGGAACGCACCGCCGAAGTAATGCAGTCTTCGGGTAGTCGCCGAAATTTTTTACGCACCGCAGGTTTGACTACTGCTGCAGGGGTTGCTATTTTTGCCGTAGGATGTAAAAAAGACACTGAGGTAGTTGCACCAGCCACAGGAACAGTAGATTTAGGTTCGGGCGATGTGGGTATTTTAAATTATGCATATGCCCTTGAACAATTGGAAGCCGCTTTTTATATTCAAGTGCTTACGACTCCTTACACTGGAATGTCAGCGGCTGAAACAGCAGTTTTAACAGACATTAGAGACCATGAAATCATTCACAGAGACTTCTTCAAAGCTGCTTTGGGAGCTAATGCTATCGGTGGTTTAACACCTGATTTTTCTCAAATTGACTTCACAAGTCGTGATAAAGTGTTGGGAGCGGCTAAACTTTTTGAAGATACAGGAGTCGCTGCTTATAATGGAGCGGGGAAATTGATTAAAGATGCTGGTTATTTGCTTTTAGCAGGCAAGATTGTTTCGGTTGAAGCTCGTCACGCAGCAGCAATTGCTGATTTGATGAAACCTTTAACAGCCTTTTTTGCAGGAGATGATATCATTGATGGAAATGGTTTGGATGCTGCAAAAATGCCTTCTGTAATTTTAGCGGCCGTACAGCCTTATATAAAGACGAAAATTAGCGGTGCAAATCTGCCAACGGCTTAGTAACAAAAGCATTTTATTTAATCAATTTTAAAGCAAATAAGAAAGACCTACGTAAACCTTAAAACAGCTCATTAGACTATGTTTTTATGTTCGCTATATATTTGCAAAATCATCAACATTAAAATTAAGAAATCATGAATATTTTCAATATATTATCAGATATAGAAAAAATCGATGGCGAAGTTTTTGAAAGACTCGACCATGTTTCACGCCGTGGAATGTTTAGTACACTCGGTAAAAAAGTATCAGCCGTTGCCGTTCCAACTTTGGTGGCGGGTATGCTCAATAAAGCCTACGCTACAACACCAGGCGCTTTGGATGTATTAAAATTTGCGTTGACACTCGAATACCTTGAAGATGAGTTTTACAAAAAAGCACTTTCAACATCGGGTTTAATTCCAGATTCGGATAAAGCAATTTTTGCGCAAATCAGTAAACACGAAACGCAACACGTTGCCTTTTTAGTAGGTGCTTTGGGAACAAATGTTATCTCAAAGCCAGTGTTTGACTTCACGGCAAAAGGTGCATTCCCAGATGTTTTCAGTAATTATAAAACCTTTGCGATTGTGTCGCACGCTTTGGAAGATACAGGCGTTCGTGCTTACAAAGGACAAGCTGGCAATTTGATTGCAACGGAAGATAAACCCTTACTTCAATATGCTTTACAAATTCACTCAGTGGAGGCACGTCACGCTTCGGTTGTGCGTCGTTTATTGAACACCAGAGGTTTTGTGGTGGGAGCAAAAGGGTGGATAACCTTAGCACAAGGCAGTCCAACAGCAGTGTATGCAGGGGATGATAACTTGACGCAAGGGGGTGTAAATTTAACAGGATTGGCAGGTAAATCAAACGAAGCCATTAGTGAAGCATTTGACGAACCTTTGACAAAAGAGGCGGTTTTAGCGATTGCAAGCCCATTTATTGTTTAAAATACATACACAATCAAAAGCCGATTCTTATGCCAAGAGTCGGCTTTTTTTGTGGTTTATCTACAACTCATGATATAATTTGGATCATTGATATTTAATTTCATAATTCCACTGTGACTATGATTTTCTAATCAACTGGCATAGTATTTTTGTATTTAATTATCAATCAATGTTTCCTTTAATATAAAACTATGAAAACGATCCTTTTCCCCACTGATTTTAGTGAAAATGCCTTTCAAGCTTCTGAATATGCAGGAATGTTAGCAGAAAAATTTGACGCAAATATTGTCATCATGAATTGTTATTCTGTACCCATTATGACGGATATAAATGAATATCAAATTTCTGCCAATGTTGAAGAGTATGCTATACAAAGCAAAAAAGTATCGGAAGAAAACATGGCTAATTTCAAACAGAAATTCATGGAAAATACGAATTTAACGGAGGAACGAATTTCATATAAAATCATATACGGCTTTGTGGCAGATTCGATTTTGGAAACGACCAAAAATATTAATGCCGATATGATTGTGATGGGAACAAAAGGAGCGTCTAATGTTTTGGATAAATGGATTGGCACAACCGCCCAAACCATTATGAAACAAGCGGAATGTCCTGTGTGGGTGATTCCGCACAATGCAAAAATCAATTATCCACAGAAATTTTTATATGCCGCTGATTTATTAGAAGATGAAATTTTAGCTACCCAAAAATTGATGGAATTTGTTAAACCATTGGAGGCAAATTGTAAAATAATTCACATTGATGATACTTTTGAATTGAAAGTAGGAGAACAAGTTGCCACCAGCATTGGTGAACTGAAAGAAGAATTCAAAAATGATGATAACGTTTTCGTTAGAAATATCCGTCGAGATGATGTAGTAGAAGGCATCGAAGCTTATATCCAATCTTACAAACCAGATGTGTTGGCTTTGGCAGTTCACGAAAAATTATTTTTTGAGAAAATTTTTGCGCAGAGTGTTACCAATCATTTTGTTTTTGGGTCTAATATTCCCTTATTACTTTTTCAAAAAACAAGTATAAGTCCCTCAGAAGTGGGAATAATATAAGTTATTTAAAATATTATGTAACACTTCACAATCCAATAATTAAGAACTTTGTTGAGTAATTATTTAACGGAAAGGATATGGAAAAATCAGGTGAAGCAACATCAAATTGGGCAGAAATTAAAGAAAAATTGATGCAACAATTTAGTACTTTGACGGAAGAGGATTTGATGGCTGACGGCGGAACGCAAGACGAAATTTTCAATAAACTCGAAGCCAAATTAGGAATGCCAAAAGAGGAAATTTATGCCATGATTAATCAAATATAAATCTATTGACAAGAATTTATAATCATCTAACATTCTAAAATAAATTACCTCTAAATCTTATTGAAATTTATTTAAACTAAACTTATTAAATCAACACAGAATGAAAAAGTTATTGTTATTAACCGCAATTATTGGCTTTGCGATAAGCAATAGTTATGCACAAAAAACTCGTGACGAACTTAGCTTTGGCCTAAAAATAGGCACAAATTATTCAAATGTTTACGATTCTCAAGGCGAGCAATTTACAGCCGATGGGAAATACGGATTAGCAGCGGGCGCATTTTTATCTTTACCCTTAGGAAAAGTGATTGGCATTCAACCTGAAGTTATTTATTCAGAAAAGGGTTTTAAAGCATCTGGGTCATTTTTAGGTAGTAATTATAGTGCCACACGCACGACTACTTTTATTGATGTGCCAATTTTGTTAGCTATTAAACCGGTTAGTTTTTTAACGGTTTTGGCTGGACCTCAATATTCATTTCTGGTTAAGCAAAATAATAATTTTACGACTTCGCTAACAATGGTTGATCAACAAAAGGTATTCGACAATGATAATATTAGAAAGAATGTTTTGGGTTTGACGGGTGGTGTGGATATCAATTTAAGTAGTTTTGTGATTAGTGCGAGAGCAGGATGGGACGTGCAAAACAATAACGGAGATGGCACATCAACCACTCCACGTTATAAAAATGCTTGGTATCAGGCTACAATAGGAATAAGACTTTTTTAATTCCTTAATTGAGGAAAACAATATTTTAATAGTGGTTAGGTGTTGACAAGAATCCGCCATTTTTGGTGGCGGATTTTCTTTCTCAAATACATCACTAAGAAATTATATTTCATATATAATCATTGATTTTAAAGTCTTATTACCAACTAACTTTTTCAAAAAAACTAAAATCATGGGAAATTTACTTTATATCATCGCAGTTATCCTTATCATATTCTGGGCAATTGGTTTCATCGGTTATAGTGCTGGCGGAATCATTCATATTCTTTTAGTTATCGCCCTGATTGCGGTTATTCTAAGAATTATTGAAGGCAGAAGACCCTTATAATTTATCGTTATTCCGTAGCAAAAGCATTGTCTAAAAAATAGATAGTGCTTTTTGCTGTTTTAAAGATTTTCGGTTGATTAACCATAAAATTTAGTGACATTGCATAGAAAACTTATAAAATCTAAAATGGATAAAGATATAAAAAACTTATTGCAGTCGGAGGCTGACCAAGTTAAAAAACTCAGGTCAATCGTTGAAGCTACTATTGAAGATGAAAAATTAATTATTGAAAATCTCCAAAATCCCCCCAAAGATTTACTGACTCGTGGGCAAGCGATTTCGGATAAAGTAGCACGTTTCGGAGGAAGTTGGGCCTTTATTATCACATTTTTTATCATTCTTATTATCTGGATAATTTATAATACAAATGCTCCAAAACAAGGAGAGTTTGATCCGTACCCTTTTATTTTGATGAATTTGATTCTATCCTGCATAGCCGCTTTGCAAGCACCAATCATTATGATGAGCCAAAATAGACAAGAGGAAAAAGACCGCAAAAGAAGTGAAAATGACTATCTAATAAATCTAAAAGCTGAATTGGAAGTGAGAGGTTTGCACCAAAAAGTAGATTTATTATTGGAAGAACAAATAAAAACATTATTTGAAAGTCAAGCGAAACAGTTGGTAATTTTGAAAGCGATTCAACAGAAACTGGACGAAAAAACTGTAAAATAATATCAAAAATGTATTTAATTATCTAACAATCAAATACCTAAAAGATTTAATACAAAGTAGCACGTATAAAGTCGGTGCTACTTTGTACTAAAAAGGCAATGATGCTTTATTCTACCTCACTTTCTCGAATCCTTAGCCACGTAGATGATTCTTCCAATTAATCCAAAACAGGCAATTCCACCGAATATGATGATGATAAGTGTTTTCTCATTAATGCCCATCGAAAATAAAGTCAAAATTCCCCAGATTAATATGACAGCGACCATAATTCCTGCAATTCCTAAAAGTATATAAGCAATATTTTTCATGTTCTGATAATTTTAGTTGATAGCTAATTAACCATTTATCTCAACAATGTTCTTGAATTTTGGTTAATTTTAAATAATTCATTTCATCACAAAAGATTTACCATGAAAAACTTATCCCTAACAATTGGCGTTGCTTTACTATTATCATCTTGCCAAAAAGAACAAAAACCAGTCCCAATGAACCCAGACGTAATTAAAGCCCCAACGGTGGTTATCAAACCACACCCGATGACGCTCCACGGAGATACTCGTGAAGATAATTATTACTGGTTGAACGACCCAAAAAATCCAGAAGTCATTAAATATCTCAACGAAGAAAATGCTTATACCGATACCGTAATGTCTCCCACAAAAGCATTGCAGGAGAAACTTTTCAACGAAATGAAAGGACGTGTAAAAGAGCAAGATGAATCGGTACCCGTGAAAGATGGCAATTATTACTACTATTCAAAGTACGTAGAAGGCGGAGAATATCCAGTGTATTGTCGCAAACAAGGCTCTTTGGAAGGAACAGAAGAAATCCTTTTGGACGGAAATGCGATGGGAAAAGGCAAAACGTATTTCAACATTGGGGGCTACGAAATTGCTGATAATGAGCAAATTATGGCTTTCGGTGTGGATACCGTCAGCCGTAGAAATTATACCCTCAAATTCAAAGATTTGAAAACGGGAAAATTATTGAAAGACCAAATAAAAAATACCGAAGGCGGTTCGTATGCGTGGGCAACCGACAACAAGACAATTTTCTACATGGTGCGTGACCCACAAACTTTGCTTGCCTCAAAGGCCTATCGCCACGTATTGGGAACTGACCCGAAAACGGACGTATTGGTTTACACCGAAAAAGACCCACAATTTTATACGGGAATCGGCAGAACAAAATCGAAAAAATACATCATTTCCGTATCAGACCATAACGGAATTTCATCGGAATATCGTTTGTTGGATGCTTCAAATCCTACGGGAGAATTTGTAACATTTTTTCCAAGAAAACACGGTTTACAGTATTATATCGAACATTTTGGGAGTAAATTCTATATTCGTACTAATGCAGATGGAGCGTCAAACTTCAAATTGATGGAAGTTGAAGAAGGCAAAACTGCTGATATGAAGAGTTGGAAAGAGGTCATTCCGCACCGTGCCGATACGTATTTAGATGGTATTGAAGTCTTCAAAAATCATTTGGTTTTGCAGGAAAGAAGTAAAGCCCTTTTGCATTTGAGAATCATTAATCAAACCGACAAAAAAGAGCATTACGTAAAATTTGATGAAGCCGCTTACGATGCAGGCGTGGGTGCAAATCCTGATTTTGAAACGAATATTTTGCGTTTTAGCTACACTTCTTTGACAACCCCTGGCTCAACTTTCGACTACAATATGGATACGAAAGTTGAGAAATTGATGAAAGAACAGGAAGTTTTGGGCGAATTTGATAAAGATAATTACGTAACTGAACGCCTTTTTGCTACGGCTCGTGACGGTGTAAAAGTGCCTATATCAATTGTTTACAAAAAAGGCTTCAAAAAAGATGGTTCACAACCACTTTTACAATACGCTTACGGTTCGTATGGATATTCGACAGACCCGTATTTTTCGGCGGCACGTTTGAGCTTGATGAATCGTGGTTTTGCCTTTGCCATTGCTCATATTCGTGGAGGGCAAGAAATGGGTCGTCAATGGTATGAGGATGGAAAATTGTTGAAAAAGATGAATACGTTTAATGATTTTATTGACGTTTCGGAATTTTTAATCAGTGAAAAATGGACTTCAAAAGATAAATTATTTGCCAACGGAGGTTCTGCGGGCGGTTTATTGATGGGCGCAATAACAAATATTCGTCCAGATTTATACAAAGGAATTTTGGCGGGTGTGCCTTTCGTGGACGTGGTGACAACGATGTTAGACGAAACAATTCCCTTAACCACGGGCGAGTGGGAAGAATGGGGAAATCCAAAAGATAAAGTTTATTACGACTACATGAAATCATATTCTCCGATTGATAATGTGGTGGCAAAAGATTATCCTAATATGCTGATAACCACTGGCTTGCACGATTCACAGGTACAGTATTTTGAGCCAGCTAAATGGGTTGCCAAATTAAGAGCCTTAAAAACAAATAACAATCTCCTCCTCTTTCATTGCGATATGGAAGCAGGACACGGCGGTGCTTCGGGGCGTTTTAAGCGTTTTCATGAGGTGGCGAGAGAATATGCTTTTATGCTTAACTTGGTTGGGGTTTCGGAATAGTATTTTTTTTAACTTCTTATTAAATTGGCAAATTACGGCATCGCTAAGAGCGATGCCGTAATTAATTTCACCCTTAAGTTAGAACCACAAATCTTATGATTAATCTAAAAAACAAAATCGTTTGGATAACAGGTGCATCTTCAGGAATTGGTGAAGCACTTGCTTATCAATTTGCCAAAGAAGGAGCAAATTTAGTGCTTTCGGCAAGGCGTGAAAATGAATTACAACGGGTTGCCCAAGCCACAGGTTTAGCCGAAAATAATATTTTGGTTTTACCAATGGATATGCTTGAATTTGACAAATTCCCAGCAAAAGTTCATACTGTTTTGGATTATTTCGGACAAATAGATTTCATTGTTCAAAATGCAGGAGTTTCCCAACGTTCGTATGTAAAAGACACGCAATTTAAGGTTTATCGTGATTTGATGGAACTGGATTTTTTTAGTGTTGTGGCCTTTACGCAAGCCTTGTTACCCCATTTAACCGAACGAAAAACGGGACATTTTGTGGTTGTCAGTAGCATTGCGGGCAAAATTGGAGTTCCTTTACGTGGTGGATACGGAGCTGCAAAACACGCAATTATTGCCTTTTTCGATTCATTACGGGCAGAAATTTGGCAGGATAATATCAACGTCACTACTATTTGTCCAGGCTATATCAAAACCCAAATATCCTTCAATGCTTTGGATTCATCGGGGAGGAAACACGGCAAAATGGACGATAATCAAGCCAAGGGAATGACCGCAGAATTATTTGCAAAAAAAGCCCTCAGAGCGATTGTCGCTAATAAAAAAGAAGTTTACATCGGTGGAACGTATGAAGTTTTTGGCGTATATTTAAAGCGATTTTTACCTTCGTTGGTTTATCGGATGGTTCGGAAAAAGTAGTATTAATTAACAAATATGAAAAAAGAGGAAAAAAACGGCACTGGACATATTATCCAAAGTTTAATTGTAAACCTATTAATCGCTTCCTCAAAAGGTGTTGCCGCATTTATGACAGGTTCGGGGGCGATGCTTGCCGAGACAATTCACTCATTTTCCGACTGTGCCAATCAGGCTTTGTTACTCGTCGGGGTAAAGCAATCTCAACGTCCTCCAAACAAAAAACATCCTTTAGGATACGGGAGAGTCGTTTATTTCTGGTCGTTCATGGTAGCCATGTTGCTATTTTCAGTCGGTGGAATGTTCTCTATCTACGAAGGAATCCATAAATATAATAATCCTGAACCCGTTGACCATATCGAATGGGGCATTGGAATTTTATTATTTTCATTGGTATTGGAAGGCTATGCCACTTACTCAAATTTAGTAGAATTAAATGTCAGAAGAGGCTCAACTGGTTTATGGCAATACTTAAAAAGTACCAAAGACAGTGATTTAATCGTGATTTTTGGCGAAAATTCAGCCGCAGTTTTCGGATTAGTCTTAGCCATTGCTGCGCTACTTGCTTCGTATTACACAGGCGACGGTCATTATGACGGATTGGGTTCATTTGCCATCGGTGTCGTGTTGATTTTAGTCGCCATATTTTTATCGATAAAAGTAAAATCGCTTTTAATTGGTGAAAGTGCCGACCCTGTGATTAATAATTTAGTCAAAAAACAAGTCGATAAAAACCCTGAAATTTTAGACTTAATTAATTGTATCACGATTCAACAAGGCCCTGGCGAAGTATTAATGTGCTTGAAAATAAAATGCAAGCATGACCTTACAGCCCTGAAAATCAGTAAGTTAATCAATAAATTTGAAGCAGAAATCAGAGAATGTACGCCCGAGGTAAAATGGATTTATATCGAACCAGATTTGCAGGAATGGAAATAATAGGAGCACAGACTTTAGTCTGTGCTCCAAAAACAAATATGAAAACAAGAATATTCTGGCTCAACGATAATCTCGGAATAATGTCTCGACCTTTGGGCGGGGATGATTTAGCGGAAGAAATAGAGAACTGGAAAAAATTGAACGTGGATACCGTCATTAGTTTTTTAACGGATGAGGAAAACGAAGAATTGGACTTGGAATACGAGCGAATGGATTGCCGAAGAGAAGGTTTTGACTTTATAAAATTTCCCATCGAAGACCATCAAGTTCCCGATAGTTACCTTAAAACCAAAGAATTAACAAAAAATATCGTTGATAAAATCAATGAAAATAAAAAAATACTCATGCACTCCCGTGGAGGAACTGGGCGAGTGTCCATTATTTCAGCGAGCGTATTTTCAACCTTATACGGAATATCGGTAAAGCAATCTTTTGAAAATATTTCTAACCTTAGAGGGCTTCGTGTACCAAATTCGGATGAGCAAATTTTGTGGACGGAAGAATTTATGGAAAGGTGTAAAGGTTAACTATTCACTTTTAACAAAAAATCACCCCAAAGTCATTGCGGTTAGGTATTGAGACTTTGGGGCTTTATAAATTTAAAATATTACAACAAATTAGCAGTCAATGTAATATCAGCTTTTAGCAATTTTGATACTGGACAAACTTCCTTCGCTTTGGTAGCAGTTGCTTGAAATTGCTCATTCGTAATGTTCGGAATCGTTGCGGTTAAATCCAATTGAATCGCTGTAATTGTTCCGTCTTCAAAAGTAACTTTTACATTTGTATCAATATTATCAGCGGTGAAACCTGCTTCGTTCAACAAAAAGCTAAATTGCATCGAAAAACAACCTGCGTGAGCCGCTCCAATCAATTCTTCTGGGTTTGTGCCAACGCCATCGGCAAAACGTGTTTTGAATGATAATTGCGCTTTATCTAAGGTTGTACTTGCCGTAGAAACTGTTCCTACGCCTTCCATTCCCGTTCCTTTCCAATTCGCTGAGGCTTGTCTTGTAAATTTCATTGTCTTTGTGTTTAAATATTAATGTTTAATGATGATACAAATTTCCTAATCAAATATTACTAAAACTTTAACCCAAGTTAAAATCGTCAAAAATTATTTTTTACCCGAAATTCTTTTTCTAATTCTACTCAGCGAAGGCCCTTGAATGCCCAAATACGAAGATATATGATAGAGGGGAATGGCATTCATGATGTCGGGATGCTGTAATACTAAGTCCAAATAACGCTGTTCTGGTGTGAGGAAGAGTAAACTTTCTGTTCTCAAAAGAGCAAATGTAGAAGCTTGTTCGGCGATTAATCTGCCCAAATGTTCCCACTCGTGAGACTGTTTGTAGAGTTTTGTTAAATTATCAATGTGAATATAAATAACCTTAGAATTAACCATTGATTGGGTATAGAAATGACAAGGAACTTGATTAATAAAACTCGCATACGACACCACAATTTGGTTGTTGGTATAAAAAAAAACGTTCTTTTCTTCGCCCGTTTTTTCATCCAATTGATAGGTTCTAAAAACGCCTTCAATCACAAATCCTAAGTGTTTACAAACTTGGCGATAATCATTATAAAATTCTCCTTTTTTGTATTCTTTTACTTGCCAATATTCTTCTGATAATTTAAAAGTTTCAGCCTCAATACCAGCTAATTTATTTAAACTAATCTTCAAAAAGTCAATATCATTCATCATTTTTTAAGAAGGTTTTAAGGTAATAGTGCAAATAAATTTGCGTTTTTTGAAATCAATAAATCAAGCATTAAATTTAGAAAGAAAATCATTCAAACGAATGATGTCTAATCAAAAAATCAATATTTTACTTTAATTTTGATAAATCCAAATTCCAGTAAATCAAATTGAATAAAGAAGCCCTCATAAAAGTCGCCAATTTTTGTGCCTATCAAGAACGTACCCACAAAGAAGTTCGACAAAGACTCGCTGAATTAGAGGTTATTGGCGATGAATCAGAAGCAATCATTACGTGGTTAATCGAAAATAATTATCTCAACGAAGAACGTTTTGCCAGAATATTTGCGGGCAGTAAATTCCGACAAAAAAAGTGGGGCAGAATCAAAATTCGCCAAGAATTAAAAATGCGTGGCGTATCCGATTACTGTTTAAAAGCAGGCATGAGCGAAATTGACGGTGAAGATTATATGATTACTTTGCAAGAAATTATCGAAAAAAAATCACGGGATATTAAAGACAGCAACAAATTAATTATCAAACAAAAATTAGTAAAATTTGCCCTCAGTAGAGGTTTTGAGAATGATTTGGTGTTTGATGTAGTGGGGAAATTTTTGAGATAATTTGCCAAAATAAACTTTTCAAATTACCTTTGGGAAATGAAAAATTACAACAACACATATTCAACTTATTATTACTACTACGGTCAGTAATAGTCGGGTGTGTTCAAACAGAAATAAAGAACTAATTATACACAAGCCGACTCTGAAAAGGGTTGGCTTTTTTATGTAGCAATGAGCTTTAAGCAATGAGCATTGAGTTGTAAAATCTACGAACTCTTTCTTCAAGGCTCAAAGCTCAAAGCTCAAAGCTCAAAATGACAATAACTCCCGCTTCCCGCATGAATTTGGTGCAAGAATATTACTTCTCGACCAAGTTAAAACAAATTGCCGAAATGAGAAATTCGGGTATTGATGTCTTGAATTTAGGCATCGGTAGCCCCGACCTTCCACCGTCTGCTAACACCATTGAGGCCTTGGCAAATTCGGCTCAAAATCCTAAAAATCATGCTTATCAAAGTTATGTGGGGATCCCTGCTTTACGGGAAGCAATGGCAGGATTTTACCAAAATGCTTACGGAGTTAAACTCAATCCTGTTGATGAGA
Organism: Arcicella sp.; assembly: GCF_964672035.1. NCBI lineage: Bacteria > Pseudomonadati > Bacteroidota > Cytophagia > Cytophagales > Flectobacillaceae > Arcicella > Arcicella sp. The sequence goes on along the minus strand of NZ_CBABQS010000051.1, from coordinate 8,974 downwards.
TATTGCCTCTGATTGGCTCAAAAGAGGGAGTCATGCACATTTCAATGGCCTATTTAGAAGCGGGCGACGAAGTTTTAGTACCCAATCCAGGCTACCCAACTTATCGGGCAGCCTCACTTTTGACGGGTGCAACAGTCGTAGATTATGACCTTTCGGAAGCCAATGGTTGGTTGCCAGATTTGAAGGAATTAGCCAAAAAAGATTTGTCGAAAGTGAAACTCATGTGGGTAAATTATCCCCACATGCCAACGGGTGCAAAAGCTACAAAAGGCTTTTTTGAAGAACTTAGAGACTTTGCTTTGGCTCATCAGATTTTAATCGTCAATGATAATCCATATAGTTTTATTCTGAACGATGATCCACAAAGCATTTTGTCAATTGAAGGCATGAAAGAAGTGGCGATGGAGTTGAATTCCCTCTCAAAATCGCACAATATGGCGGGTTGGAGAATTGGCATGTTGGCGGGAAAAGCAGCATTTATAAATCCTGTTTTACGCTTTAAATCAAACATGGATTCGGGAATGTTTTTACCTTTACAAATGGCGGCGGTTACAGCTTTAAAAAATGATAAATCTTGGTTTGATGAACTAAACAAAACCTATCGAACTCGTCAGCAAAAAGCTTTTGAAATGATGCAATTACTTGATTGTCAATACGATAAAAATCAATCAGGCATGTTTGTGTGGGCAAAAATTCCAGCAAAATATGTAACGGGCTACGAGTTATCGGATGAAATTTTGGAAAAAGCGGCGGTGTTTATTACGCCAGGTGGAATTTTTGGAACCGCTGGCGATGGCTATATTCGTACTTCGCTGTGTGCTGAAATTTCAGTTTTTGAAGAATCAATTATGAGGATTCGGAAGGCTTTGGGAATTTGTTAAATTTAGAACTATAAATTAGACCACGGATTCTACGGATTTGACAGATTTACACAGATAATATATTAAAAAAATCCGTGTAAATCCGCATTATCCGTACAATCCGTGGTCTAACCTATTTCTTCGAAACCTCTTTAATATGATACTCTTGAATCAAAGCAGGGTTTTCGGGAGAAAGCGTAAAACTTACTTCAATATTTCCTTTTTCTCCTTCCAAAACAAAAGCTCCACGAAGATTATTTTCTGGAACAATCTCATTGATTTTCAATATTTTACCCGCTTTATCAAAAATCGATTCTGCTTCTTTTCTCAAACTATTTGGAAAATAATCTAAGAAAAAATTCTCCGCAAAAATACCCGTATTATCAGCATTTTTCCATGCGGGCAAGAGTGCCACTAATTCATTCTGACGTTGTTTTAAGATGGCAGAAACGGTCAATAGTTTTGGTTTTAGATGGGCAATTGCTACCAAAGTATCCAAAATATGTGCGTTCAATCCGCTTACAGGAGCATAAGTTCGATTAGCAAAAGAAACAATTCCGATGCCATATTTCGGTAAAATTTTCCAATTACTACCAAAGCCCGGCAAACCTCCACTATGTCCAATACCAACTTTATGTTCGGCATCTTCAACCCAACGCAATCCGTATCCGTAAGCCGATACAAAAGGAAATGGCTTTCCATTAGCAATTTTATTTTCTATATTAAACGCACTGATATTCCACGGTTGGTGCATTTCCCGCAAAGAACTCCGCTTCAAAACGGGCGATTCTTTCGCATCAGAAACCGAAGCCGATAGATGAAAAGCAGTATATTTTGCAAAATCATCCATGGTTGTCAGCATACCGCCCATGGCACCGTAAGCACCATCGCCAAGCATTGGTTGTTCTACCCAATTTTCATCCAACCATCTATAACCCTTCACTAATTGATTTTGAGGCACTTTTGTATAATCCCAATAGGTATTTACCATACCCAAAGGTTTCAAAATATTTTTATTAATATACGTTTGATAAGTTTGTCCACTCACTTTTTTAATGATATAACCCAACATCGCAAAACCCATATTGCTGTATTCATAAGCCGTGCCGGGAGTATTTGAGAACGAAATACCTTTTTTGAACATTTTTAGCATTGTTTCGTCCGAAATGGCTAATTGACGGTCGCCCCAAGGATTATCTTCGGGAAAACCTGCGCCGTGCGTCAATAAATGACGAATCGTTATGTCGGGCGAATCGGATGAAAACTTTTGTCCTTTTAATGCTGGAATGTAGAGGTAAACGGGGTCGTCTAACCGTAATTTTCCAGCATCTCGCAATTTCAAAATGGCCATTGCCGCAAAACTCTTCGACATGGATGCAATCCGATAAACTGAAGCATTATTGGCCATGTTTTTTGTACCAGTGTTAATGATACCACTATTGCCCGAATGAATCAATCTACCATCAACGACCAAACCATAAACTAAACTTGGCAAATGCTGTTTCTCGGCAAATTCCTTGCAAATCTGGTCTATTGTGGATAAATACGGTTTTATGGCATCGAGTTGATTATTGGTATTTTGTGCCTCAACATTATTGTAGAAAAACGTCAACAGAAAGGATAATACTACATTGATTTTTTTCATGTTCTTCGTATTTTATGGTAAAATATGGGTTAATTCTAATCAGAAATTTTACTAACACTAAAGCCAATTATTCATTATCCTATTTTCCAATCACCAATTTTTCAATCAACAAAATCATGATATGAATAACTTTGATATGCACTTCTTGAATACGGTCGGCGTAACCAAAATGCGGAACTCTGATTTCTACGTCCGCTTTTCCTGCTAATTTTCCGCCGTCTTTTCCAGAGAGAATAATTACTTTCATGCCCTTTTCACGGGCAGCTTCAACGGCTTTAATAATATTGGCAGAATTACCACTGGTTGACAATCCAACCAACACATCTCCTTGATTTCCAAGCCCTTCGATAAAACGAGAGAATATAAATTCGTAACCATAATCATTACTTACACACGAAATATGCGACACATCCGAGATGGCAATTGCTGCCAAAGCCTTACGGTCATCACGATAACGACCCGATAATTCCTCGGCAAAGTGCATAGCATCGCAATGTGAACCACCGTTACCACAAGAAATTATTTTGTTTCCCGACTGTAAAGCTGAAGCCATTAATCGGGCAGCGGCTTCAATATTAGTAACATTTTTTTCGTTAGAAAGAAAGCTTTGAAGGACTATTTGAGCTTCATTTAGCTCTTGGGAAATTATGTCAAGCATTTTGAAATTTTATAAGTTTAATCAAAATTACAAAATACCATGTAGGATTGGATATAGAACAGAAAAAAACCTCATCATCGACTAACAAATAGTTAATTTTATGACTTATAGCACCTTATTACAGTTAATTTTGTTTTGTTGTCCTAAGCTATTCTCATAAAATTCGAATGGAAAACATTAAAAATATCTCCACAAAATACGAAATAATACTCTTTGATGGAGTCTGTAATTTCTGTAATGCATCTATTAATTTTGTGATGGACCATGACCCCGAAAAACACTTTAAATTTGCTCCTCTCCAGTCTGAAATTGGACAAGACATTTTAAGGAAATTTTATAAAAATACCGAAGACTTCGATTCGGTTATCTTATTGAAAGACAATCAATTATATCAAAAGTCAGCGGCGGCTTTAGAAATCACAAAACACCTTTCTGGTTCTTGGAAATACCTGTCTTTTTTTAGCATTTTACCTACTCCTTTTCTCGATTTTTTCTATGATATTATTGCAAAAAACCGTTACCGAATCTTCGGGAAAGCAGACTCATGTAGAATGCCCACGCCCGACTTACGAGAAAGATTTTTGTGAGTGAATAGTTAATTGAGCATAGAGAATAGTTAATTTTGCAAATGAGTTATTGAAAATATTAACTCAATCACTCATTCACTAAATCACAATTGATAATGAAGGCATACGTTTTCCCTGGTCAGGGTTCTCAATTTAAAGGTATGGGCAAAGACCTATACGATAACTCAGCATCTGCAAAAGCTCTTTTCGAGCAAGCCAACGATATTTTGGGCTTCCGAATCACCGATATTATGTTTGAAGGAACGGACGAAGAACTCAAACAAACCAAAGTAACACAACCTGCTATTTTCTTACATTCTGTCATTTTGGCAAAGGAAACTGCTGATTTTCAACCAGATATGGTTGCGGGTCATTCATTGGGCGAATTTTCGGCTCTTGTTTCGGCAGGTGCTTTAAGTTTTGAAGATGGACTCAGATTAGTGTCAGCTCGTGCTTTAGCCATGCAAAAAGCTTGTGAAGCAAATCCTTCGACAATGGCAGCGGTTTTAAATTTATCCGACCAAGTAATTGAAGATATTTGTGCCTCAATAACCGACGAAATTGTGGTAGCGGCAAATTATAATTGCCCAGGCCAAGTAGTTATTTCGGGTTCAAATGAAGGCGTGGCAAAAGCGGGAGAAAAATTGAAAGAAGCGGGTGCAAAGCGAGTTTTGCCTTTGCCAGTTGGTGGTGCATTTCACTCGCCTTTGATGCAACCCGCCCGTGAGGAATTAGCAGCGGCCATTGAATCGACCCACTTTGAAAGCCCTTCTTGCCCAATTTATCAGAATGTAAATGCGCAACCTTCGCAGGATGTAGCAACGATTAAGGCAAATTTAATTGCTCAATTAACGGGAGCTGTTCGCTGGACGCAATCGGTTCAGAATATGATTGAAGATGGTGCAACCATATTTGTGGAATGTGGCCCAGGAAAAGTTTTACAAGGGTTAGTTAAGAAAATTAATTCGGAAGTAGAAACGGCTGGAATTTAACAGAATATTAATTTCTTGGGTTAAATTATGGTTCGAATCCATGTCGGTTTATACTTATTAGTTCAATATTCAAAAAATACTTGACTGATAAATACCACATTATCAATATTTTAGCCTTCATCAGAAATTAAATTTACTTTTTTTTCTAAATTTGACTTGACACATAAAGATTAAAAGTGTAATTTTGCATCACATTTCTGAACAACGTAAGTTTAAAGGAAATAAGATTGACCGATGGTGTAATGGTAACACAACGGTTTTTGGTATCGTTATTCATGGTTCGAATCCATGTCGGTTAACACAAAGCTTCTCAGAAATGAGAAGCTTTTTTGTTTGCGTTATAGATTTAGACCACGGATGTTACGGATTTTTTTAATGTGTTATTTTAGGGAAATAAACTTGATTCTTTTATCCGTAATAATCCCTAAAATCCGTGGTCTAACAGATCTGTGGTCTAATTTTTCTTCTTCTTTTTTGTCTTATACAATCTTGGATTCGATTGAAATTCTTTTTCCTCCAATTCCTTTTTGTCTTCCTCTTCACGGGTTTTGAAAAGGTAATCATCATCATCCATAATCGGCGATTCTTTTAGGGCTTTCCAATCAAATTTTTCTTCAATGGGTGTAAGTGCTTTTTGTGGGTCAAAAATGCGTTTATCTACGTTTACAGCATCGTAAGGCGTATAATCAAATTGGTCAGTGAAGAAATCCGACAGGTCAGTTGCTCCTGCATCGTACTGATTCAAATACGGTACGCCCAAGACATTCCACATCGTTTTGAAGATACTCCCAAAACTAAAATGCTGATGACTAACGTAGTTTTTCTTGGCGTAAGGGGAATAAATCTGCAAAATACTGCGGTGTGCATCCACGTGGTCGATGCCTCCTTGCGAATCGTCTTCGGTGACAATAATCATCATATTTTTCCAGTAAGGTGTATGGCTTAAAAACTCCACTACTCGCCCGACCGCCAAGTCATTATCCGCCATGTAACTTTCTCTGAACGGAAAACCAGCTTTTGGTCTTTCGCCCGCCCCGTGGTCGTTTGGAAGCATTAAAGGTACAACTTGGGGCATCGTTTTGCCTTCGCCGATAAATTTTTTGGTAAAATCTTTCATGAAAATATCCGCTCTGAACTGGTCGGGAATAGCCATGTTATAAGTCGGAAATTGCCACTCAGTATTTTTGTACATGGCATTGGGCAAAGGATAATTTACGCCGTACATTTCACCCCCGATTTTCATAGTCGAATCGCTGAAATTCCCTTCTTGTTCTGTCGTAAATCCGTAGTTATGGAAACTAATATTGTGTCGTTCAAAATGCTCCCACATCGAACCGTCCTGGTTATAATCTTCAGGATAAAAACTGCCCGACGAGCCATTCAAAGCAAAATGTCCTGGCGCTTTGGATTCTTGTTTGTAGTCACGTTTACCTCCGTAGGCAGCGGATACGTGTGTCTCCGTCCATTCATTAGGATAAACCCCTGATAACCAACGATGCCCATCAGCGGAATGATCAGAATCTACGTAGAAATTATCAGCCGTTCCAAATTGTTTTGCCAAAGATAAATGGTTGGGCATAACGGTAGATTTAGTAATTTTCTCGGTATTTGCCTTGTTTGAAAACGAAGAATTTAACCCGTATCGAGCAATGGATGGGTCTCCATTTCCTTGTTTTAATTGTCCAAAAACTTCATCATACGTGCGGTTTTCTTTGGAAATATACACGATGTATTTGATGGGCGATTCTTTCTCTTTCGGATAGCTTGGAATGGGATTATTTCCGCTCTTTTTTAGGGCATCAAATTTAAAATTATAAGCAATTGTTTTGGCAGTTTCCGCCTGTAAATCTTGATCTTTCGGAATATTCAAAACCGTTACTGAACCTTTCATCAAACTGCCAATGTAGCTTCCCTCCGCACCTACTTTAAACGTTGAACCACCATTTGCCCCCGAACCAAAACCTTTGGCATTCGCCACGACCAATTGCTGATTATCCTTGCTCACTTTTAATTTTGAAGGAAACCAGCCCACAGGTAAATGCGCTAAAGTTTTCATGGAAGGAATATCAATAACACCCACGGCATTAATGCCCGATTCTGCTACGTATAGCCTTTTTTGGTCGGGTGAAATAGCTAATCCGAAAGGAATTACACCTCTCCAACGTCCCAAACGTGGGTCTAATTGAAGATTGATGGTGTTGGTAATTTTGCCTAATTTTGGGTCAATTACGGAGATATTATCGTTGTTTCCGTTACTCACAAAAACGTATTTATCGGTTGCCACCAACGAATTTGGACTCGACCCGCCCACCGCAGGAATGCCCTCAATCATCTCACCAACCAAGATTCCAGTTTTGATTTTGTTCGTAACTTTTGGCTTTCCTGTAAGGTCATACGCCCAAACGGAAAACGATTCAGGAACGTTTGGGTCGCCTAATCCTGATACTTCTTTATCCTCAATTTTTACGCCTTCACGCATTTCTTTGGTATTGAACCCAAAGGCCGGTTTTTTCAAATAAGTATTTTTGTTTTTGGGGTCAAGGTTTTTGACAAGACTATATTCAAACATGCCAACATTAGCAACGTAGAGCGATTTTTCATCGGGCGAAAGCGTTACGCCGAAAGGATAACGACCCGTTTTCACATTGTCCATAACTGTCCTTTTCTGCACATCAATAACCACAATTCTGAAACCAATTTGGTCGAGAACATATAGTTTTGAACCGTCAGCTGTCATGGTCATATCACCCAAATATCCATCCGAATAATCTTGGTTATCTAAGGAAATATTACAATTTATTTCCCCTACTTTTTTGCCAGATTTTATGTCAAAAATAAAGACCTTATTCGTTTGTCCACCCGCCACATACACAAGGCGATTATCGGGAGAAATTGCCAAGCCCATAAACACCGCAGCTAAGAGATTATCATCCGTTTTTGGGGTATTTGGGATTTGAGTAATCTGCGGATTAGTCGTAAAAACATTTTGTAAAATACTGATAGAGAAAGGATTAGTTCCAGAATTGGCAGTAATTACGGTTTTACCATCGTGGCTCATCACCATACCGTAAGGATGTGGCGCAATGCGGTACGTTTTACCCAAAGGTTTAATAATTCGACCATTGGGAATGATGGTTTCACCCGCAGGATTAACTACGCAATAACGACTTTCGGCAGGGGAAGAAATACGCCATTGAGCATGCGTAAAAATTGGAAAAGTACAAATAGAAATAAGCAATAAAAATCGTTTCATGGGTTTTAAATTTGTTTGAAACGAAATTTAGGGGTTTGATTTTTGAATGGCTAATTTTTGGGGTTATTATTTGGTTAAATTAGTCGCTTGCTTTTTTATTATTAGCGCCTTTTTCTAAAATAGACAAAAACGTTCTCTTTCCTTTTTAGTTCCTCAATCTATGCATCTTTAATTTTTTCTCGCTCCTCCGACTCCATTCTTAACTGTCTTTCTTTTAAAAGCTTTTCGTATTCTTCCGATAGATAAAGCTTTCCTTTTTTTGCAATTAACCAGTTCAAGTTTACGTCCAAATCAATGAATTTTCTAATAGTCAGAGCATTTGTAAAACTTGATCCAGCTTCCCAATTTGTTATATTTTGAGAGCTGATATTTCCTAATTTTCTTCCAAATTCGCTGTTATTACCCTTTGCCAACTCGTTTTTCAATATTTCTACGTGTTCTCGAAAAATATCTAATATATTCGAATAAATATGTTTTTATTCAAATATATTAGTAAAAAAATTAATATTTTTTTACTAAATACCAATTTATTAGACCAACACTTCTTATAAGTAAAAATTAAATGGAGCTAATTATTTGACAAAATAGCCGCCAGTCAGTATCATGGCGGCTATTGAAAACGCAAAAATATAGAATCAGGACGGTCCAACGCTGTGGCTTAAAAACCTATATCCCTCAAAATTACAAGGCAATTCATTGAGACGATTCAACACATTCGTAAGTTAAGAGCCAGTCAGCAAGTTTCATTGGGCAAAATTGCTGACCATCGGCCTGAAAAGATGTATTCTTTGAGTCAAATCAAGAAAAATGAACGCTGGCTTGACAATGGTTTTATTGATGCTGAAACATTTTTTGCTCCCTTGATTATCAAGATCAACTCCAAAATATGAAATTGAAGGGGACACCCAATTTACGTTTTGAGCACTGCAAAAGATACCCTATTAACTAATCAAGACCAAGAAGTTTTCCAACCTAAAAAATTAAATGTGGGAGATAGTGC
>NZ_CBABQS010000050.1:0-35727 GCF_964672035.1 Arcicella sp. | reverse complement strand
TTAATTAAAAAATTATTGGGTTCAATTGCCTACCCTTAAATGATTCTCTAAAACATAAATCTGTTTGCCCCACACTTTTTGATGTACTTGATTAAAAAATTATTGGGTTCAATTGGCTAACTTAATATGATTCTTTAAAACACAAATATGCTTGCCCCACACTTTTTGATGCACTCCATAATGAATATATTATAAGCCTTATTTTATTTTAGGCCCAAATGGTGATTACAGCCCCAACTACCAGAACGGACTATATTATTACCAATGATATAGCTGAAAACTCAACTGAGGCTGCCGAAGAAAAAAGTAGTTTCCGTTAGAAAGTTAAGCAGTTACATTGGGAAGAAAAATAAATCACGAGTAATTTAAAACTGTGAATATCGCTTACAAAGAAGTCAGGGTAATCATATAGCAATTACTTGTTTGGTATGATTTTCTTTTAAGAAAATAGTTTATTAAACAATGCAGACGGTATATAGTCTCAAAAAATCGCTTTTGGATGATTATCTAATTCAACAAATAAAACACGACTCAATCACTTTTGCGGAAGTCCTAATATAATATAGTGTGGGGTAAAATAAGTAAACTTTGTCTTAGAATTATATAATAAAATTTTCAAGTAATGCTAACACACAAGCAAAACGAACATAGTTTTGACAGAAATAATCTGCACGTTGTGAAGAATATTTCTGAATCTAAGATTATCTCTGAGGAGTGTTTTATTGAGAGATTTTTTTTAGAATCACCCGAAAAAGGCTTTGAACTTCTTTTCAGGAAGTACTATACTAATTTGTGTAATCATGCTATTCGTTTTGTTTATTCAAAAGAATTGGCAGAAGATATTGTAGCGGAAGTTTTTACAAATTTTTGGCAAAATAAAGTTTACGAAAATATCACAACCTCCTTTCGCTCATACTTATACGCCTCTGTGAGATTCAGAGCATATAATTCAATTAAAGTAGAATTGAATAGGATGACTCATTTTGAAAGCTCTGATTTTGATTTGCGATATTTAGACAATGCTTTGGTACTTCAACCCGACGAAATTCTTCACTTTCACGAACTCACAAAAAAATTAGATATAGCCATTCTTAATCTTCCTCAACAAGCAAGAAAAGCGTTTCAATTGAACAGGCTTGAAGGTAAAAAATATGCTGAAATAGCAACAGAAATGCAAATTACAGTCAGTGCAGTCGAACGGCTCATCAGTAGAGCCTTATCAAAAGTTCGGGAGGAGCTTAAATCAGAATGGATACTCGGTACTGCCCTTTTAATATTTTTCTAAAAAAACAGTAAATACAAAGTATTAAACATGAACTCATCGCTCACAAAAAAAATAATATTTGATTACTTTGATGGTAAAAACTCTTCAATGCAATATAAAATGATTGAAGAATGGTTGATAATTAAGGAAAATCAAGAGCTATTCTATCAGTATCTCGACGAATGGGAATCGCAAAACCCGCAATATTCTTTGAAAACTGATGCTAAATTTGACAAAATTAAACTGAATGTTGCAATTAATCTTGAAAAAAAGCGAGGTTTTAAGATATTAGAGCATAAGAAACATAAGTTTTTTTTAGCAAAACGGGTTGGAATTGCGGCGGCAATTCTAATTTTTATGTGGATTGGTTGGACTGAATTATCAAAGCCATCGAAAATTTCCTACGAAAATCTTGTTCAAAATACAAAAGCAAAAACAGGGGAGATTTATGAAAAGGAAAATGCAACTAAACATCCAATACTTCTCACTTTACCCGATGAAAGCTCGGTGATTCTGCAACCTCAAAGCAAAATCAGTTATTCACCACAGCAATATAATAAAACAAAAAGAGAAGTGATTTTATCGGGAGAAGCATTTTTTGAGGTACATAAAAATTCTGATATTCCATTTTTTGTTTACGCTAATAACTTGGTTACCAAAGTATTAGGTACAAGTTTTACTATTAAAACAAACCCTGATGAGACCAGAGTTATTGTAAAAACGGGTCGGGTTTCGGTAATTTTGCAAAACGATGAACACAAAAAAGAAAAGATTAACGGGAAAACATTAAAAGGCTTTGTGTTGGAAGCAAATCAACAAGTAATCATAAACCAAAAAGGTGAAAAAATTGAAAAATATGTCTTAGTTAAGCCACAAGAACTGCTGCAACCCATTCAAAAACTATCTTTTGATTTTGACGAAACTCGTGCCACAGAAATTATTGAAGTAATTAAAAATGCCTACAATATTGAGATATTCTATAACAAGGAAAAATTATCGAATTGTAAACTCACCGCACATTTATCTGATGAACCCCTGATTGAAAAGATCAAACTAATTTGTATTGCCTTAGATGCTACGTATGAAGTGGTTGATGATAAATTTTTCATAAAATCTAATGGATGTAGGTAGAAATCAATACGGAATACGCAGTTCGGAACAATATGTTTGCAGTATTCAGTTGAAGAAAAAACTCGTTACTAATCAATTTTTAACTATAAAACTATGAAAAAAAGACTACTGATTTGTAAGAAAACACGTATTATACTGTTGAAAGTCACGTTTTCCCAGCTAATCCTCTGGCTGTTTTTTGTTGGGGTATCTTTTGCTCACGATGGATATTCGCAAGATGTGTTGAATAAACGGATTAGTATAAAAGCTGATGTTCAACCGATGAAGAAGGTGATGAATGAGATTGAAAAATCCGCTGATGTCAGGTTTTTGTATAAATCTAACCTTATAAAAGCGGACAAATTAGTGAGCATAAACATGGATAATTCCACTTTGGACGATGTCCTCAAATACTTACTTACCCCATTTCAATTAAATTTTAAAGTGATTGGTAAGCAAATCGTCCTAAAAAAAATCGAGGTCAAAATCGGCTTAATCGAAAATGAAAATATACCAGCCTCGGTTCCAATATTAGATAAACCCCTCAAAGGAAGTATTATTGATGATAAAAGTGAAATAGTTGTTGGAGCGAGTATAATAGTTAAAGGCACAACAAAAGGCACAACTTCTGACGTTAGTGGGAATTTTAATTTAAGCGTTCCAAACGAAAGTAGTTCAATCATTATCAGTTCTGTTGGATATGAATCTCAGGAGGTTTTAATCGGAAATAAAACGATTATTGATATTATACTGAAAACCGATTTAAAGCAATTGGATGAGGTGGTAATCGTTGGATATGGTGAGTTGAAAAAGAAAGATTTAACGGGTGCTTTGTCCTCAATACAATCAAGAGATATTGTGAGAGGAAACCCTACGCTGGCTGCCAAAGCACTTCAAGGACAAGTGGCAGGGGCAACAATCACAAAATCGGATAATAGACCTGGGAGTACCTTCAACATCACAATCAGGGGTGAAAACACGATTAATAATTCCACCGCTCCCTTGGTGGTGATTGATGGATTGATGGGCGGCGACCTCAATAATCTTAACCCAAATGATATTCAATCAATGGATGTTTTGAAAGATGCCTCATCAACCGCAATTTATGGGGCAAGGGGGGCAAACGGGGTTATTATTGTTACCACAAAAAAAGGAATTTCAGGAAAACCCCGCATTAGTTATGATGCCTACGTAGGCATTAAAAATCCAGCTCATATTCCTCAAATGCTATCAAGTGAACAATTTTATAAAATAGCTTATACCGATAGAATATTGGAAGGTGTTACGGGTGCAACTTTCACCTCAGCAGAGGCTGCCAATATTAAAAATGGCGAAACAACTGATTGGGTCGGTCTAGTTACAAAACCAGGAACGCAAATGAGTCATAACATTAGTGTTTCGGGCGGAACTGAAAAAACAACTTATCGCTTTTCGGGGGGATATTTACAGGAAGATGGCAACGTAAACAGCACAAACTATAAGCGTTATAACTTGAATGCAGGGCTTGACAGTAAATTAGGAGAGCATTTTAAAGCTGGTTTTACTTCTTATTTAACCTATTCTAACCAAAACTTAGGTTCGCAAGAATCGTTAAGAGGAGCATATCGTGCAAGACCAACGGGTGTTCCTTATTTTGCAGATTTAGCAAATCCAAGTGAAAATCAGGATATAAATTATAATGGATTGGCAGTTTGGATGGGAATCAACGATAAACAAGTGCCAAATCCGCTGATTGATACTGACCCAAGTGTATCAAAACTTCAAACTACAATTGCCAATATACTGGGCAATATATATGTAGAATATTCCCCAATCAAAGGATTGAGTATTCGCACTTCGCTATCAGCCAATTATGGGGGTGTAAGAATTGGTGATTATAGAGGTCAATGGTCAAAGTCACAAATTGGAAATAAACCAAGAACGCAGTATGAAAACCGTACAACTGGCAGTTATACCCTTGATAATATCATCAATTATAACCTTGATTTGGGTAAACACAAAATAACGCTTACGGGATTGCAGAGTGCATTTTACCAAAGGAATGAAGCATATATTATTGCCGTAAAAGACCTACCTTATGAATCTGACTGGTATGCTCTGAACACCGGAACTTTAACCAATTTCGGAAGTTCACTGATTGAAAGTTCTATTTCTTCTTATATGGGACGGATAAATTATGCACTTAACGATAAATATTTATTGACAATTACGGGACGTTCAGATGGGGCATCTCAGTTGGCTGCTGGCAATAAGTGGGCATTTTTCCCTTCCGTAGCCTTAGCTTGGAGAATGAGCGATGAATCATTTATGCGAAATTTAAAATCGCTTTCTAATTTAAAATTGAGGGTAAGTTATGGAGAAGTTGGTAACGCAACCGTTAGTCCATACAGTACACAAGCTGGTTTATTAAATACGGGTTATGATTTTGATGGCACCGCAGCTTATGGTTTTGCCCCACAAAACTTAGGAAACAAAAATTTGCGATGGGAAAGAAGTAAGGAACTGAATTTAGGGTTAGACTTTGGCTTTTTTAAAAATAGAATCACAGGAACAGTGGAAGTTTATGATAGAAAAACGGTTGATTTGATTTTGAATCAAAAAATTCCAACTGCCTCAGGATTCTCACAGGTGATTTCAAACGTGGGTAAGATTCAAAATACAGGCGTTGAAATATTATTGAATACCGTCAATGTTACAGGAAGGGATTTCAGTTGGAATACAACCTTAACGTTTACCAAGAATGATAATAAGTTGCTCGAATTATATGGTGAAGGTCAAACAATTGACAAAGGAAATAAATTATTTGTGGGTTATCCGATTAGGTCAAATTTTGATTATAAGTTTGATGGAATTTGGCAAAATGCCGACAAAGATCTTGCCTTAAAATATAAGCAAGTACCTGGTTCTGTGAGAGTTGTGGACGTTAATAACGATGGACAAATTTCTTCAACTGAGGGAATTGACGATCGGATGATTTTAGGAACTCAACTACCTAAGTTTCTGATGGGCATAACCAATCGTTTTAAGCATAAAAATGTCGATTTTTCATTCTTTGCTTATTATCGTAATGGAACTGAATACAAAAATAATACACTCTCAGGCACTTTTGGAGACATAGGAACACGCTATAACAGTTTAGCCTCTTTGGATTATTGGAGAAGCGATAATCCTTCTAATACTTATTTTGGGGTTGCTGCTGCCAATCCTTATCGTTCAGCAATCACTTATCAAGATGCAACTTTTTTGAGAATTTCAGATGTAACTTTTGGTTATACGATACCAAAAGGGAAAATGGATAAAAATAAATTGTCGAATGCTCGTATTTATACACAGGTGATTAATCCATTTATATTCACTAAATATACTGGTTTCGACCCTGAATTTAACTCTGCTATCTACCAAGATGATGTGCCTTCCATGACCATTAGTCTTGGTGTTAATGTAAGTTTTTAATAGTTTAAATTTGACATAAAATGAAATTAATCATACTCAAACGTTATAATTTTTGGCTTGTAACCATTTTATTTCTTGTACTATCAAGCTGTAAAGACAATTTTTTGGAGGAAATTCCCAAAACTACCTTAACCACTGATATTTATTATAAAACCGAGGCAGGTTTTGAAGATTTAGTTAGATCTTGTTATCCTTTATTACGAAATATTCATCAAAATAGAACTTTAGTTTTACAAGGAACTGATATTTTCTCGGCACAAAGCGGATGGAATCCATCGCTTGTCAACGGCAAGGAAAATCAACCAAATCTCTTCGATGTATATGACGTTCGGTTTAATGCTACATTACCCGAAATCCAAAGTTTGTGGCAATTATTGTACGCCGAGATAGCCCGAACAAATACGGTAGTTTCTCGTTCGGAAGTAATTACTACAATGGCACCAGCTTTGAAAGATTCAAGAATTTCAGAAGCCATATTTCTGAGGGCTTTATGCCTATTTTATGCCGTTCAACAGTGGGGTGATGTACCAATGCCCTTGGTTGAAGTTACCACGCCAAGCAAAGATTTTCCTCGGATAGCGGCGGCAGATGTTTACAAACAAATCATCTCAGATTTGCTTGATTGTGAAGCAAAATTGCCGATTACAGCCAGTAACTACGGTAGGATTACCAAAGGAGCAACTCAATTTTTGTTATCTCGTGTTTATTTAACCCGAGGATGGAATTATAATGGGTCGCTCGGCGGCTCAGTCGCAGATTTCAATGTGGCCTTACAATACGCAGATAAAATAGTTGACGCTTATCCATTAGCTTCTAACTATAAGGATTTGTTCCCTATTCGTTCAAATAATCCTTTGACCCAATACACGGGGGCTCAAAATGATAAGAATGCAGAGATTATTTTTGCAGTACAGTATAATCCAGACGTATTGACTAATAAAACGGATGTCGCTTTTAGTCCAGACCCAGCAGGTGGAAACGACTTGCATTCAAAGTTTGGTCCAAGTGGTGAAGGCTTTATAGGCAGTAAAGGCAGAACGACAGATTATAATCGTTGCCTCGGAGTTCATCAAATAAATACCGCCACCTATCGTTTCTTTGACACAGATAATGATACTCGTTATGCTCATAATTTTGTAAGTATTGGCTACGCCCTTTCGGCAGTAAAAGACTTCAAACCTCTCCCTCTGAGCAACCCCAATTTGAAAGTCAACTTTGCTGCTGGTGATACAATTATGATTTGCAGACCTTGGAATAAACCTGCAACAACTTTGGCAGAAAGGGGAATAGATTTAGGAGGAAAGAAAAATTATGCTGTTATAAATACGGATGAATTTGGTGGTGGTTATCCAGTTGACAACTCTGGTTTGAACATCCAAGCCCCATTGATGTGGAAATTTTGGCAACCAGGAATTCCCTACGGAGATGCTCTTGGTACTTTTAATGAGTGCGTTTTCCGTTCGGCAGAAGCGTATTTGATAGCAGCAGAAGCCATTGTTAAAGGTGCAAAAGGTGGAAAATTAGGAACGGCCGATGTTTATTACAACAAAATTCTCGACCGTGCTTTAGGTACAAAGAAAGGTACAGACCCTAAATGTGCCGCAGCTCCAGAAAACCAAAAATCATTAGAAACAGCATCGTATAGAGCAACAGCATCGAATATCTCAATTGACTTGATTTTGGATGAAAGAGCGAGAGAATTTATGGGAGAATATAGCAGATGGTTTGATTTAAAAAGAACAGGAAAATTGGTCGAGCGAGTGAAGAAATACAATCCTTGGGTGAAAGGACAAGCGATTGCGGAGAAGCACTATTTGAGACCAATTCCTCAAAGTGAAATTGATTTGTCGTTCCCAGCGATGAAGCAAAATGCAGGATATTAATTAGAATAGAATTGTTTCATAAAAAATTCAAAAAGAGAGAAAGAATTTTTTTCTTCTCTCTTTTTTTCATCTCATCATTTTTGAAAACCTAAAATTCAACCTAAAACTATGAAAAAACACTCTTTTTTAGGGCTATTCGTCCTGTTTTTTAGTTTTAATGCCGTTGCCCAAACCCAATGGAAAGAACTTTTCAACGGTTCGGATTTAAAAGGTTGGACGAAAAAAAACGGCGATGCCGAATACAAAATAATCAACAAAACTATTGTTGGGGTTTCGCAGCTCAATACGCCTAATACTTTTCTCTGTACCGATGAAGGATACGGCGATTTTGTGTTGGAATTAGAAGTAAAAGTTGATATTGGCTTAAATTCTGGTATTCAAATTAGAAGTTTGAGTGACCTTGCCATAAACAATGGACGAGTACATGGCTACCAAATAGAAATTGACCCTAGCGAGCGTGCTTGGAGCGGTGGAATTTATGACGAAGCTCGTAATGGTTGGTTGTATCCTTTGTCAATAAACCCAAGAGGTCAAACTGCATTTAAAAACGGTCAATGGAACAAATACCATATTGAAGCCATTGGTTCAAGTCTGAAAACTTGGATAAATGGCATTCCTTGTGCCAATTTACTCGACATACAAACTGCCACAGGTTTCATTGCTTTGCAAGTTCACCAAATTAAGCGAGAAGTGCAAAATGGACTTACAGTACAATGGAAAAACATCAGAATAGCGACTGAAAACTTGAACGATGTAATTATTAAAGGGGGCGAAGAAGCACCAGAAATCAGTTATTTGATTAATCAATTGTCTGAAAACGAAACAAGAAAGGGCTGGCGTTTGCTTTGGGACGGCAAAACAAACGCAGGTTGGCGATTGGCAAATTACGATAAGTTTCCAACAGTCGGCTGGGTAATTCAAGACGGAGTGTTAAAAGTGCTTGGCACAAAGAAAGACACTTTGGTAAAAAGCGGTGATATAATTACGGAAAAAGAATTTTCAAATTTTGAACTCGAAATAGATTTCAAACTCACCACAGGAGCCAATAGCGGACTAAAATATTTTGTGGTTGAAGACCGCAAGAAAAAAGCAGGTACTGGCTTAGGTCCAGAATTTCAGATTTTAGACGATAAAGTTCATCCAGATGCCAAAGCAGGGGTTAATGGTAACAGAACCACGGGCTCACTTTATGACCTTATTACCGCTGAAAATCTTTCAGAAGGCAATAAAGACAAACGCATTAATCCAGTAGGAAAATGGAATAAACTGCGACTTGTGGTACACGATGGGCATGTGGAACATTGGCTCAATAACCTCAAAATGGTGGAATATGACCGTCATTCACAAATATTTCGTAATTTGATTTTGAAAAGTAAATACAGTGCTTACCCGAATTTTGCACAAGCAGTTTCAGGTCATTTATTGTTGCAAGACCACGGCGATGAAGTGCATTTTAGGAGTATAAAAATCAGAGAATTTTAATAATAATTCAACCATTTTCAAATAAAATACAATGAATAGAAGAAATTTTGTAATAATGGGAGCAACTTCTCTTTGTGCAACTCCACTACTTGGATTTAGAATTTTTGAAAAAAATAATGCCGAAAAACCAGCTTGGTTACTCGATTGGATTAGAATTCATGACCAACAGCTCCCTAACTTTAAGTCTCTCAAAGTTTCCGACTCTAATCAAAAATACTTTGGTGGATACATGGATGATGTTGAAATTCCAAATCCACATTCAACTGGAGCATTTATTGGTAAGGCTTGTATGCTGATGTCTTGTCCTGAATCTGTTTTTTATCAATCAAATGAAGTCTTAAAAGAGGTAGAAGATGCGGCAAAGGCAATGCTGAAATTTCAGCATAATGATGGCACGATTGATTTATTACAAACTAATTTTCATTCGACACCCGATACAGCCTTTGTTTTAGAAAATATAATTCCTGCCTATTCATTTTTAAAGAAATCAAATACCAAAGGCTCAGAAAATGCAATTGGGCTTTTGAAAACTTTCATAAAAAATGCAGGCGAAGCCCTCGTAGTCGGTGGGATTCATACGCCAAACCATCGCTGGGTAGTTTCTGCGGCTTTGACCAAAATAAATGAGCATTTCCCCGACAAACGTTATACAGACCGAATTGACCAATGGCTTGCCGAACACATTGACATTGACCCTGATGGACAATACACCGAAAAAAGCACCAATGGTTATTCTCCTATTGTCGATAGAGCTTTAATTGATATGGCAAAAGGACTCAATAAACCAGAAATCTATGAAGCAGTACGGAAAAATTTGATGATGACGCTTTACTATATTCACCCCAACGGTGAGATAGTTACCGAAGCATCTAACAGACAAGACCGAGGCTCAATTGGTAAAATGACAGGGTATTATTATTGCTATCGCTACATGGCTTTGATGGACAATAATGGCCAAATGGCTACCGCTTGCCGATTAATAGAAAAAACAAGTACCAATCAACAATTGGCGGGATATCTCGATTATTTTTTAGAAAATCCAAACCTTTGGAAAGAACTACCTTCCGATAAACCTTTACAAATAAGTTATGCCAAAGCCTTTCCATACTCAGGTGTGGTTAGAATTAGAAGAGAAAATTGGGATTGTACCCTACTTTCAAACAATGCCAGTTGGCTCACTTTTCATAAAGGCAATGCCGTGCTGCAAGCGATGAGGATTTCGGGTTCTTTCTTTGGAAAAGCTCAATTTCAATCTGAAAAAATAGAGCAACAAAATGACACTTGGATGCTAACACAATCATTGGAAGGTCCTTATTACCAGCCTCTTGACAAAGATAAAATTTCAGCAGACGGTGATTTGGACAAAATGCCAAGAACTATGCGTAAACAGAGTGAAATACAAAAATTGCAAACTACGGTAAAAGTAAAAGAAGTTAAAAATGGTATTGAGGTAGAAATTGAAATGACAGGTACAGATAATGTCCCAGTATCTTTCGAATTGATTTTTAGGGCAGGGGGTACATTTTCGGGCGTAAATAAACACACAAAAAGAGACAATGCCTATTTGTTTTCGAGTGAAAATGGTACTTATACCGTTGGAAATGATTCGATAAGTTTTGGCCCAGGAAAAATGGAGCATAAAGGTGTGCAACTAAGAGGAGCTTTACCCGCCATGGAAGCCCCCACGGTTTATTTGACAGGCTTTACGCCATTTAAGCATACAATCAAATTATCATAAAGTGACAATTTAGGTGACTATTCAAAAAGCGGTGTGAAGGATTTTTATTAAAAAAAGCAAGGTAAACATTCAACCCAAAACATATAATGATTAAAAAAATAATCCTTTTCTTTTGTTTAAGTTTTCCTTCTTTTGCTCAAACCCAATTTCAGCCTGAAGAATGGGTGAATACTATTATAGGAACAGACTCAAAACGTAATTTTTCCAATGGCAATACCTATCCTGCCATTGCCATGCCTTGGGGTATGAACTTTTGGACACCACAAACTGGCAAAAATGACGATGGTTGGCAATATCAATACAGTGCCAATAAAATCAATGGTTTCAAACAAACGCATCAGCCTTCGCCTTGGATTGGCGATTATGGTCAGTTTTCTATTATGCCCATGACGGGAAAATTGAATTTCAAAGAAGACAAAAGGAGTAGTTGGTTTTCGCATAAAACAGAAGTTACAAAGCCCTATTATTATAGCGTGTATCTGTCAGACCATGCTGTTTTGGTCGAAATCACTCCCACCGAAAGGGCATCGGTTTTCCGCTTTACGTTTCCAAAATCAGATAGTTCCTACATTCTGGTTGATGGTTTTGACAGGGGTTCATACATCAAAATTTTACCCGAGCAAAATAAAATTGTGGGCTATACCACAAGAAATCGTGGTGGTGTTCCTGCTAATTTTAAAAACTACTTTGTAATTGAGTGTGATAAAACTTTTAACCTCGCTTGGACTGTAAACGACAGCCTTTTGGCAAAATCAATAAACGAAGTAACAAGCAATCATGCCCAAGCTATAATTGGTTTTTCTACCAAAAAAGACGAACAGGTAAATTTGAGAATTGCTTCATCATTTATTTCAATAGAACAAGCCGATTTGAATTTGAAAAGAGAAATTGGCAAACAAACTTTTGACCAAATTCAAATAAAAGCCAAAGCTGCTTGGCACAATGAACTCATCAAAGTAAAAGCCGAAGGTGGCACGGAAGAACAATTAAAAACATTCTATTCATGTCTTTATAGGATGCTTTTGTTCCCCCGAAAATTCTATGAATTTGATGCCCAAAACCAAATCGTTCATTATAGTCCTTATAATGGTAAGGTCGAAAAAGGGTATATGTTTACAGATACTGGATTTTGGGACACTTTTCGGTCACTATTTCCATTTTTAACTATTATGTACCCCGACATGGACGGGCATATAATTGACGGATTGGCTAATACTTATAAAGAAAGTGGTTGGTTGCCCGAATGGGCAAGTCCGGGTCATAAAAAAAGCATGATAGGCAGTAATTCTGCCTCGGTAATTTGCGATGCTTATTTGAAAGGTGTACGAGGGTTTGACATTAACTTATTGTATGAAGCTCTTATGAAAAATACCGAAGGCGAAGGCCCAATTAGTTCAGTAGGTAGAAATGGAGCGAAACAATACAATGAATTGGGCTTTGTACCACTCGAAGGTTTTGGCGGAAGTACGGCTAAAACCTTAGAATATGCCCATGCTGATTTTAATTTGAATCAATTGGCAATCGCTCTCAACAAACCCAAAGAAGAAGTAGAAAAATTTGGCAAACGCTCGCAAAACTACCGAAATATGTTTGACCCAAGCTTTAATTTAATGCGTGGTAAAAAACAAGATGGTACTTTCCCGACCACTTTCGATCCGTTCAAATGGGGTTATGAGTTTGTAGAAGGCAATAGTTGGCATTACAGTTGGTCTGTTCTGCATGATTTCAAAGGACTTTCAAACCTAATGGGCGGCTACAAAAAAATGGAACTAATGTTGGATAGTGTATATATTCTTCCACCAACCATAGAGGAAAGTTATTATAAAGGCGTAATACATGAAATGACCGAAATGCAAGTAATGAATATGGGGCAATATGCTCATGGTAATCAACCTATTCAGCACATGGCTTATATTTATAATTTTTGTGGAGTACCATGGAAGTCTCAAATGCACGTTAGGGATGCGATGAATAAATTGTATAAACCAACTCCAGATGGGTATTGTGGTGATGAAGATAATGGACAGACCAGTGCGTGGTATGTATTCAGTGCCATGGGTTTTTATTCGGTTTGCCCAGGCACACAGCAATATGTTATTGGTTCGCCACTATTCAAAAAGATTACTTTAAACCTTGAAAATGGGAAGAAATTTGTCATTGAAGCACCTCAAAATCAACCCAAAAATGTCTATATCCAATCTACGTCCTTGAATGGAACGAGTTATGACAAAAATTTTCTTAGCCATTTTGATATTATGAAAGGAGGAAAATTGATTTTAAATATGTCAGAAAAACCAAATTTCAAGCGAGGGGTTGCTAAAAAATCACTGCCTTATTCTTTTTCCAAATAAATTATTTAGCATAAAACATGAAAAAAGAACTTCTTATTTTTACGCTCATTTGTCTGAGTATCGTCTCAAACAATTTTGCTCAAAAACCGAATATTGTTTATATCCTTGCCGACGATTTAGGAATAGGCGATGTGTCGGTCTATAACCAGAATGGTAAAATTATCACCCCATATATTGACCAATTGGCAAAAAATGGCGTTCGATTTACAGATGCACACACAACTTCATCTGTTTGTACTCCTACACGTTATGGAATTATGACTGGTCGATATAATTGGCGAACGACTCTCAAAAGCGGTGTTTTACACGGGTATGACACGCCTTTGATAGATCCAAAAAGAGAAACGGTTGCCTCATTTTTGCAAAAGCAAGGGTATAATACTGGTATTGTTGGGAAATGGCACTTGGGATGGAATTGGGGAAATATAGAGGCAGGCGAAAAGAAAGTTGATTTTGCAAAGCAAGTACAAAATGGTCCAAATAAAAGAGGCTTTGATTATTCTTTTTGTATTCCTTCCTCATTGGATATGCCACCTTATGCCTATGTTGAAAATGGTTTTTGTACAGCCATACCGAAAGATACATGTTTAGGGCGATCGGGTATTGAACTTTTCAGAGCGGGAATTTTTGCCCCAGATTTCAAACCAGAAGAGGTTTTGGGGAAATTTACTGAGAAAGCCGTTTCATTCATAAATGAGAATGCAAAAAAAGACAAACCATTTTTTCTCTATTTTCCTTTGGCTGCTCCGCACACGCCCATTCTACCGATTGGAAAATTTGTTGGTAAAAGTAATGTTTCACCCTACGGCGATTTTGTGCTTATGGTCGATGATGTGGTAAAGCAAGTGGTTGAAACGCTCAAAAAAAATGGGATTTATGAAAATACAATCATCATTTTTACCTCTGATAATGGTTTTGCCAATCCAGCAGATTTGCAGGCACAACTTCGCAAAGGTCATAATCCCTCAATGATGTTCCGAGGAGTAAAAACTGATATTTTTGAAGGCGGGCATCGGGTGCCATTTATTGTTTCTTGGGGGGAAAATCTCAAAAAAACGAAAGTAAGTAATCAATTGGTTAGTTCAACTGATTTTTTTAGAACCATTGCCGAATTAAATAATGTCAACTTGGATGATAAAACAGCAGAGGATAGTTTTAGCTTTTTAAGCGAAATTACAGGTAAAAGGACAAGTTTTGCCAAACGTGAAGTCCTTGTACATCATTCATCAAATGGTTTTTTTGCCATTAGAAAAGACAATTGGAAACTTATTATGTGTTCGCACTCAGGAGGGAATAGTAAGCCCAAAGAAAACAGCGAAGAGGCAAAAAAATTACCTAACATTCAATTATATGATTTATCGAACGATATTGGTGAAACCCAGAATGTATATGAAAAGCATCCAGAACTCGTAAAACAACTTACCGATATATTAACAAATTACCTCAAAAAGGGTCGAAGCACCAATGGAATCAATCAAACCAATGAAGGTCCAAGCCATTGGAAGCAATTGACTTGGTTGAAAGAATAATTTCTTAAGAAAAATAAATTTACGTAATGAATAAATCACTATATTTTTCAAGGTCTCTCGTTATTTTTATCTTGATGAGTACAACAATTTCTTTCGCTCAAAAAACCAAAGTTCAGCCCGTTGATTTGGTTTATCCTTTGTTAGATGCTGCCAATTCTCGATGGTTCTTTTTCAATTCGGCTACTCGACCTTTCGGTATGGTAAATTTGAGTCCCGATAACGCCATTGATTCTGATTGGAATGCGGGCTACCGTTATGAAAAAGACAGCATCAAGTGTTTTAGTCATGTACATTGCTGGCAATTATCGGGCATTCCGGTTATGCCCACAACGGGTGATTTTAAGGGACATTTAGGCTCAAATCAATATGGCTCAAAGTTTTCCCATGAAAATGAAATAATCAAAGCAGGGTATCATAAAGTGGTTTTAGATGCTTATGGAATTACGGCAGAACTGACATCAACTACTCGTGTTGGTTTTCATAAATACACTTTCCCAAAATCAGCTCAAAGTCAAATTCTTTTCGATTTTTCAACTTTTCTTGGCCCTTCTGATACTCAAAAAGGATTTGTAAAAAAGGTAAGTAATCAAGAAATTGAAGGTTATGCTATTATGGCTCCGACTGTTCGTCGTCCAAAAACACTCACGGTTTTCTTTGTAGCTCAATTTGATAAACCTTTTGATTCGCTGAAAGGGTGGCGAAAAGGACAATTAGAGGACATAAACAAGACCATTGAAGGTGAAAAAGTTGGGGCATATATCAATTTTTCCACACAAACAGGTGAAGTTAGAAAAATGAAAGTAGCCATTTCTTACGTAAGTGAAGAGCAAGCAAGATTGAATCTGAAAAGTGAACTATCGCATTGGGATTTTGAAAAAGCGGTAAAAGAAAGCAGAGAAGATTGGAATAAATGGTTGAGTAGAATAGAAGTTGAGGGCGGAACAACTATTGAAAAAAGACGTTTTTACACCGATTTATGGCACGCTTTACAAGGGAGACGCATCATTTCGGACGAAAATGGTAAATATTCGGATATGACAGGTGCTGAACGCCGCATTGGACAAATTCCTTTAGATGAAAAAGGAAAACCTAAATACAATCATCATAATTCTGACTCATTTTGGGGAGCTCAATGGACAATCAACACACTTTGGCATTTGGTATATCCTGAAGTAACCGAGTCTTTTGTCAATTCGATGGTGATGATGTACCAAGATGGTGGATTTATTCCACGGGGCCCAGCAGGCGGTAATTATACCTATGTAATGACAGGTGCAGCTACAACGCCTTTTATTGTTAGTGCTTATTTGAAAGGAATAAAAGGTTTTGACATTGAAAAAACCTACGAAGGATTACGTAAAAATCATTTTCCAGGCGGGATGATGAGTAAAGCAGGTTATGAACACAATACTTTTAAAGGTGGTGGTATCGAATATTACATGGAGCGTGGCTACGTTCCGCATCCACTCAGCAAAATCAAATATGGATTTCATCAAGATGGTTCTACACAGACATTAGAATATGCGTATCAAGATTATAGTTTAGCACAAATGGCTAAAAAATTAGGCAAAAACGATGATTATGCGCTTTTTATGAAGCGTGCAACCAATTACAAAAACATTTGGAACGCCGATATTGGTTGGATGTGGAATAGAAATTTAGATGGAAAATGGGCAGAACCTGTCGATATTTTACGCTACGACAATGGTTGGGAAGAAGGAAATGCTGCTCAATTTACATGGTTTGTGCCTCACGATGTACAAGGCTTAATCAATTTGATGGGAAGCCGAGAAGCATTTACAACAAAACTAAATAGCTCATTTGAAAAAGCTCAAAAACACGATTTTGTTTCGGGGAAATCACATGACAAAGAAACGCTTGAAGAATTACGTCGAGTTTATATCAATTATGGCAATCAGCCGAGTATTCAAACTGCTTTTTTGTTCAATTATTCGGGGTCGCCGTGGCTCACACAATATTGGTCTCGACAAGTAATAGACAAGGTTTATAGCGACCTTTCACCTCAGTTTGGTTACAGTGGCGACGAAGACCAAGGTTTAATGGGTAGCCTTTCAGTTTTAATGAAATCGGGTATTTTTTCTACCAACGGCGGTACAAGTTCAGAACCATATTACGAAATCAGTAGCCCAATTTTCAATAAAATAACTTTTAATTTAAACCAAAAATATTATTCGGGTGGAAAATTTGTTGTTGAAGCAAAAAATAATTCAAACAAAAATTTTTATATCCAATCAGCACAATTAAACGGTCAATCATTAAATAAACCATGGATTTTGCACGATACAGTGGTAAAAGGAGGTAAACTGACTTTAATGATGGGAGATAAACCAAAAAAAACTTGGGGAAGTAAACCTGAGCAAGCACCACCTTCGATGACAAGCTATATAAAATGAATAAAACAATTAAGTCAATTTTGATAATTACAATGACCATTTTATCTAAAAATGGTCATTGTCAAAGCACAGAAATACCTCAGCAACGAACATTGATTTGGAACACAGAATCAACTCTTGCCAATAAGGTATATCAATCGTTTGCCAGTAAAAAAATCAATTTCGATAAATTGAGTGAAAGGGGCAATACGCCCAGAATTTTGCTCGCAAAATTGCTTCTGAAACAAGACATTGAGGCTGTAAACAATGCAATCCAACAAATGAAAGTTCGGGGCGTTACGGGTTCCCATTGGGCATTGAATCCCAAAGGCGATTATGATTTTACGCTCATGCCCTTGACCACCATCCTGTTTTTGTTCGACAATCAACCTGATTTGCTATACCCCAAAACAAAAGAGCATTTAATAAATACATTGCTAACAGAAGAAGGTGGAAAATACCGACGGGCCACGCCCCGTACATTGGGTTTAGTGGCTGATACTGAAAATCATATTTTGATGACCGAAGGCTCTCGCTACTTAAAAAATCATTGGCGGATGCTTCATGGCGATTTGTCCCCTACCTACGATAACGTCGCAAACGGCATGGAAGTTAAGATTTTGGCTTATTTAAACCGTATGAAAACCAATGGCTTATACGAATACAATTCTATCCCATACATTGGCTACACCATAGCAGCTTTGTTAAATTTAGAAGCTTTTGCTTCTAAAAAAGTGAGTGCAGAAGCCCGCAATGTACTGGATTACATGAATTGGACTTATGCCTTGGGAACTTACAAATTAAGGCATTATGCACCCATGCGTAGGCGATACGAAAAAGCTAAAATTCAAGAGTTAACCACTGATTATCAGTCTGTTTTCGTCAAAGCTTGGTTGAGTTATGCCCCCATTGAGCCATTTAATACCGATATTTCAAACGCAGAAGTTCATGCTTTAGTGGGTTCGTGTATGCCTTATCGGCCTGCTGATAAAGTGGTAGAAGTAATTTTTAAAAAAGACAATGGCTATTTCGTAAAATTAGGGCATGGCAAAAAATCTTGCCCAGAAATAATTACGGCGAGCAAGCACTTTTTACTTTCGGCAGGCGGGGCCAATCAAGGTAAAAACTCTTTGGTCATCGCACGCCCGACTACTCTTTTTCTGAATGACAAGGCCGATAAACTACACGAAACCTTTCATTTGACAGGACAAGGAAATGATTTTATGAAATGGAATAATACTGGTGTTTATAAAAACTTTGCTTGTGCTTCGGGTAAAGTCTTTGTGCCAGAAGGGTTTAAGCCCGTTATAAAAAGAAACAATTGGGCGGTTTATGAAGGAAATAGCAATGTCAAAATCGCAGTTTATGCTGCTGAGGGTGTAGGTTTGATGTTTATTTTTGAAGACACGAAAGCCGAAGAATTATTGGCAAATCTTGAAAAATCTAATCCGAGTCCTGAGCAATTAAAAACCAAATTTCAATTCTCAGATGGTCAAATCATCACTTACGATGTCAATGCACCACAAGACAAATGGGTCATAAAATCTATTGATGGCAAATTAGTAGATAGAAATTTTCATAAATGGGAATTGATAAATTATGAATCCAGAATTTTTAATTAAACAAATAGTATGAAAAGAGTTAACCTCATTTGCCTGTTTCTAACTCTCATAAGCAGTTTTGTTTATGCCCAGGAAGCAATTTCTTGGAAAGTAAAAGTGACAATTGCCCCCGAAATCCAACAAAGTTTTATCAACAATGGGCGTTTATTGTTACACGTAACCAAACAATATGAACGAGAACCACGCCTTCGTTCAGAAATCGCTTTAGGCGTAACACCTCAAAATTGGGAGGCTAATTTTCCCTTTATGTTAGATTCAAAAGATAAAAATGTTTTAAATATTGGCTTAGATAAACTAAAACCGAATGCTTCTGACCAATATTATTTTCAAGTAGTTTACAAACAGAACATTGAAGATGGGCAAGAAAATGTAGCAGGAAATCTGTACAGCAATATAGACTCGGTGTTGTTCTCTAATAACATTCAACTGAATCTTACATTAAATAAAATCATTCCGCCAGCTACCATTATTAACCATGATTTTGTTAAAACAGTTGAGATAAAAAGTAAATATTTATCTGAATTTTCGGGTAAACCTCGCTATTTGAAAGCTGCCATTTTGTTGCCTTCCAGTTATTTTGAAAATCCTGATAAAACCTACGCCATTTGTTACAGAGCCGCAGGTTTAAATGGACGTTACATTGCCATCAATGGCTTGATAAGTAACAAAGATTTTACAGATTGGTGGTTCACCAAAAATGCTCCACAAATCATCTATGTTTTTCTTGATTCACAAGGCCCTTATGGCGATACCTATCAAGTTGATTCAGAAAATAATGGCCCTTGTGGCAAAGCATTGACAGAAGAGTTAATTCCTGAAATTGAAAAGCAAGTTCGCTACAAGGCAGATTCAAAAATGCGTTTTTTGGCAGGTAATTCAACAGGTGGTTGGGTGTCCCTGGGTTTACAAATATTTTATCCAGATTTCTTCGATGGTACATGGTCATATAGTCCAGACCCTGTTTATTTTGAGCATTATGGATTGATAAATATTTACGAAGATGAATCCATTTTTTACAATCGCTATGGATATTTACAACCTGGTCGTAGAACAATTTACGGTGAACCAACTTTTTCGATGAAAGATTGGATTGCAGGCGAAAACCTAAATAGCCGAACTGGCAATTATTTAGTTTCGGGTGGACAATTTGGTGCATATAATGCAGTTTTTGGCCCAAAGGGAAGTGACGGTTTACCATCATTGATGTTCGACCCAATCACAGGAAAAATCGACCATAACATTGCCAAACAGTGGGAAAAGTATGATTTAAAGAAGGTTTTAGAAAAAAACTGGATAACTCTTGGGCCTAAATTGCAAGGAAAAATATGGATTTGGATGGGTGATATGGACGGACTTTATTCTAACGTAGCCACAAGATTTTTACAAAAATTTATAGATAAAACAGAAGACCCAAAATCAGATGCCAAGATTTCATTTACGGCAATGGCTGGGCATGGACAAGAATGGAGCGACAAAGCGGTATTGACTTTGATTGCTGAAAAAGTTGCTAAAAATAAGATTTAATGAAAGATTTGATAAAAAAAATATCCTCGTTGTTAATTGTTTGCCTGTGTTTTAGTGCTGGCGTTTTTGCCCAAAATTCCAAAACAGTTTGGTTAGATGATTTAATTATAAAGTCATTTTCGGAAGGAATTCCTTCGGTTTCAGCCAAAACAAATGCAGGTGGTGATTCTATTCATATGAACGGAAAACTTTTTAAATACGGCGTAGGTGTAAGTTCTACTAGTGTTTTGTCATTTTATTTGGATGGTCATGCTACAGAATTTTCGGCGGTCGTGGGTGTGGATGATAAAGGCGTAAAAGATTTACCCCTCAGATTTTATGTGATTGGTGATAGAAAAATTTTGTTTGAAAGCGGTGAAATGAATTTAGGTGATGAACCAAAAACAATAAAGGTTGATTTGATAGGCATTAAACGTTTGGGGCTTTTGGTAACTATCGAAGAAAAAGGATTTAACAGGTCTTATTCCAATTGGGCAAATGCACAGCTTGTGATGAAAGATAATTTTATTCCGCAAAATATACCTAATTCAGACGAAAAATACATTTTAACACCCCAATCCGATAAAACTCCTAAAATCAATTCTGCTAAAATTTTCGGAGCAAGACCCAATAATCCATTTCTTTATACAATTGCCGCAACAGGACAAAGACCGATGAGCTTTTCGGTAAATAATTTACCAAAAGGGCTATCTCTTGATGCAAAAACAGGTATAATTACAGGAAAAGTAATTCAAAAAAGCACTTATTTAACTGTTCTGAAAGCTAAAAATGAATTGGGTGAAGCCACAAAAATACTTAAAATAGTCATTGGCGATACAATTGCACTCACACCACCAATCGGCTGGAATGGCTGGAATTCTTGGGCAAGAAATATTGACCAAGAAAAAGTAATTGCTTCTTCCAAAGCGATGGTGAAAATGGGTTTAAATCAGCACGGTTGGACTTACATTAATATTGACGACGCTTGGCAAGGAAAACGTGGTGGGCAATTTAATGCCATTCAACCCAACGACAAATTTCCAAAATTCAAGGAAATGGTTGATTATGTGCATGGTTTAGGCTTGAAAGTAGGTATTTATTCTACACCAATGATTACGACCTATGCAGGATATGTCGGTGGCTCGTCTGATTTCGAAAATGGAAAAATAACTGATTCCATTAAAAACAATAAACGAGCTTTTAGGTATCTTGGAAAATATAGATTTGAACAAAATGATGCCCAACAAATGGCAGCATGGGGAATTGATTATCTAAAATACGATTGGCGGATCGAAGTGCCTTCTGCGAAAAGAATGTCGGAGGCTTTGAAAAATTCGGGCAGAGATATTGTTTACAGCATTTCCAATTCTGCTCCTTTTGCAAATGTGAAAGATTGGGTACGATTGACAAATACTTACCGCACAGGCCCTGATATTCGTGATTCTTGGCTCAGTCTTTATGTGTCGGCTTTTACACTTGACAAATGGAGCCCTTACGGTGGGCATGGCCATTGGCTCGACCCTGATATGATGATTTTGGGAAATGTTACCACAGGCACAAGTTTGCACCCCACACGACTTACGCCCGACGAGCAGTACAGTCATGTGAGCATATTTAGCTTATTATCAGCACCTTTATTGATTGGTTGTCCGATTGAACAATTAGATGCTTTTACCTTGAATTTATTGACAAATGATGAAGTTATTGAGATAAATCAAGACCCATTAGGGAAATCTGCAAGGTTAATTTTGGAAGAAAATGGCGTGCAAATTTGGCAAAAACCTTTAGAAGGTGGTTCGTATGCGATTGGTTTATTCAATGTAGGAGATTATGGAAAAACACCTGAAAGTTATTTCCGTTGGGGTGATGAAAAAGCAAAATCTTTTACGTTTTATTTTAATAAAATTGGCTTGAAAGGTAAATACAAATTGAGAGACGTTTGGCAACAAAAAGATATAGGCGAATTTAATGATTCATTCAAAACCGAAATTCGGCATCACGGAGTTATTTTGTTGCGAATGTTTCCGAAAAAATAAAAAAAATTGCACTATTTGCTGCTAAAAAAAATAAAGCAATTGGTATAAAAACACTTTAATGTATTATGACTAAGAATAGACCATTTAAAACAGCATTTTTCTCAACCTTAATCCTTTCTATTTTCATTGTTGGATTCCGAATAGTTTCTTTTAAAGAACCAAAAATTTCACTCGACAACTACAAAGTTGAAGAAGGATTTGAGTTAAGTATAATAGCCTCCGAACCTTTTCTAAAAGCACCCGTAAGCATAGACTTTGACAATAAGGGTCGTATGTGGGTGGTAGAAATGATTGGTTATATGCCAAATCTCGAAGGCATTGGTGAGGAAGAACCCAATGGCAAAATCTCTATTTTAGAAGATTTGGATAAAGATGGTGTGATAGACCATTCTAAAGTCTTTTTGGATAAACTCGTTTTACCAAGAGCATTGGCTCATGTTTATGGAGGGTTGTTATATGTAAATGGCCCAAAACTTTGGTTTGTAGAAATAAAAAATGATAAACCAGGCAAAAAAACGTTAGTTGACCCAATATATGCCGAAGGTGGAAATGTAGAACATTCATCTAACGGATTAATGATGAACATTGACAATTGGATTTATAATGCCAATCTAAATTTTAGGTATCAGTTGAAAAATGGTAAATGGCTGAAAGAACCAACAAGCTATCGGGGACAATGGGGAATTACGAAAGACAATTTTGGAAGACTATATTATAACAGCAATGCCACTCAATTAAAAGGAGATTATGTATTGCCTAACAAAGTGATTCGGAATAAATACTTTAAGCCATTAATTGCTGAAAATCAAAAATTGACTAATGATAGGGTTTTTCCAATACATCAAACTTCGGTAAATAGAGGGTATCAAAAAGGGGTTTTAGACGAAAAAGGATTTTTGATAGATGTTACTGCTGCTTGTGGACCATTGGTTTATAGAGGAGCCGCTTTCCCTAATTCTTATAATCAAAATGCTTTTGTCTGTGTGCCTGAAGCTAATCTTATTAAACGAAATATTCTTGATTTTAACAATATTCAAACTACAGGCAGTCAAGCCATAGAAGGTAGAGAATTTATCGCTTCCACGGATGAGGGTTTTCGTCCAGTAAATTTGTTTAATGGTCCTGATGGTGCGATGTATGTGGTAGATATGCACAGGGGCATTATTCAGCATAAAGCTTATATTTCACAATATCTAGCTGAACAGCTTGCTGGGAAAAAATTGGATACTTTGCAAAATGCTGGGCGTATATTGAAAGTAATCAGTAAAGCAAACAGACTATATTCAATTTCCGATTTATCGAAGGCTACAAATAAAGAATTACTTGCGCTTTTGAGCCATCCAAATGGCTGGTTAAGAGACCGTTCACAACAATTATTGATTCAAAAGAAAGATTTTTCTGGCATAAAGGAATTAATCAAATTAACCAAAAGTAGTAATGAAGTTTCAACTTCTATTCATGCACTTTATGTTTTAGAAGGCTTAAATTTTCTTACTTTTGAAATGCTGAGTGATATTATAAAACAATCAAAACAGCCTGAAACCATTGCCCATGCCTTAGGTCTCTTAGAGCGATTTGCATCCATACAAACTGTATCTAAAATGGGAGCTATAAGTACCCAATTATTGGCTCAAAATAATAAAACAGTAGACCTTTATTTGTCAATGTCGATGAATGCTTGGCTAAAATTATCAGAAGTTACGTTCATGCCAATTCTTTCACAAATAGACCAAAAATATACAAATCAGAAAATATATCAAGAAGCAATTGCCAGTAGTCTTGAAGGTAAGGAAGCACATTATCTAACAACTATGAATCCAAATGAAATACTAAAAAGTAACTTAATATTAGCAGTAGCAAACCATCAGAAAAAAGAATTAAATTCAATTTATGTATTAGAAAAAAACGAAGTAGATAACAGAACAAAAGGCTTAAAACTATTCAGAACAATTTGTTCCACTTGCCATGGTGCTGATGGTAAGGGTATTCAAGATTTGGCACCGCCACTCAAAGGTTCTGAGTACATTGATGGCTCAATGAAACGTTTGGCTTCTATCATTTTGCACGGTATCAGTGGGCCGATTCACGTAAATGGGAAATTATACCAATTAAATAATGATATGCCTGGACTAATCAGTAATAGTTCAATAAGTGACCAAGATATTGTAGACATAATTAAGTATACTCAAAATGCTTTTGCCAAAGTTGGAAAAGGAATTACTGTTGATGACGTAAAAAAACTGAGAGTTAAAAAACCTGAAGGAAGTGGTGTTTTTAACGAAAAACTATTGTTGGAAGGTAATTTTGAATAAGCGTGACGACCATGTGTCTCAAATGAAACCCTGCATAAATAGTAGAATAACCATTAAAATAAATTGATAACTAACCTTCTGATTATTATGATCAATTTTAAGATTTAATGGTGATAAAATAAACGATTCAAAATCTGATTATGAAATGTAAATGAATAATTTATTCATGTATCTTTTTTACATAAATACACCTCTTTTAACAAACAATCTTAAGATATAAATTTGGTCAGTAATTGTCTGAAAATCATTAAAAAAAGGAACTGTTACTGATTCTGATGAAATTCCTTCGCTTACAAAAGTGGTTTTTGAAATTCAATTCCATCGAACTGGAATTTGGAAAAGCCATTGGTAGAAATCACCCCTAAAAAACTCAACAAATGAAAATATTAATTACTGGTATATTTTTGCTTTTATCCACCGTAATTTACTCGCAAAAATCAGACGATTTTATTTATGCTAAAAAATTTACGTACCAAACCCTCTCAAAATATCAAAAACAACTATTTGATGATTTCATAGAAGAACAAATGCCCAAAGGTTCAACATTGAGATTAGATGAAAACACCGCAACAAGAGGCATTATGCGACTGTCTTGTGCATTGTTTTATAGAAATGAAGCGGGTGATGTAGAAAATGCTGTGAAAATTATTAAATGGATTTTTACATGTCAAAATTTGGATGAAAAGAGCAAAGATTACGCAGTTTGGAGAGGAAATGGCAAGCCAAGCGAAAACTACGATCAAAATATGCGTGAGTTTATCGGTACGGATTTAATAAGCATTTATCATAAATATAAGCAGAAACTCCCCGAAGACGTACGAAAAGAATTGGAAGTTTGTTTGATTCGTACAGTCAAAGGAGCATTGATGCGAAACGTAAACCCTGATTATAACAATATCTCAATTATGAGTTCATTTATGATGGAATACGTAGGCACTGAATTTAATATTCCCGAATATAAAAATGCAGGTTTAATAAAAGCCAAAGCCATTTATAATAATTTCTTGAAATACAATACCTTGTGTGAATACAACTCACCGACCTATTATGGTGTTGATTTTGTGGGTTTAGCACTTTGGCGAGAATTATCATTTTCAAGCGAAATGAAAGCCATGAGTAAAGTACTCGAAAAGGAATTATGGTTAGATGTAGCTACTTTTTACAACGCCAATCTTCAAAATATCTCAGGTCCATATTTAAGGGCGTATGGCATTGACATGAAAAATCGCACGCAATTGTAGGTACTTGGATAGCAATGGCAATTGATAATCCACAAATAGCTACTATTCCAGGCAAAAATGGCGTGCATCCTGAGCTTGAATTTATCGTGCCGATTGTGGAAATGGGCATTTTCATGCCGATGCAAGCTTTGGAACAATTTAAGAAATTTGATGCCCCAAGGTTTATTACACGAACTACGTCCAATTACTATGAAGGTGATAGATTGAAAAAAGTAACTGCATTTATTCAGAAAGATTGGATGATGGGCGGTCTTTGGGGAAATAGAAAGGTTTCGCATATTTTAAAAACGGGTACTATCCACTGGAAAGCTGAAAATGGTGATATTGGATGGCTTTTCGTGCCAGGCGAAGGCAAAACCAATGTAAAAGTCGATGAAACGAGGATGAAAATCTACTTGGCCGATACACTCGCCAAAACGTTCCAGATTTATGTTTATTCAAAAAATATCAAGCCAGAAAACCTTAAAGAAACCGTCTGGAAATTGCCCAATATGTCATTGGGAATAAAAACCGACCTAAATCTCTTAAAAACCGAAATATTATCCCAAGCACTGATTAATTCAGAAGGTGTTGGTTCAAAAGATTATCCTTTTGTAATCAATGTGATTTATGAAATTCCTGTGAATTGGAATATTGAGAACCCATTAGTAGAAATAACCCCAAAAAAATAACCCTTATACTTTAGCCTGTAAAATACAGTCTTTTTCAATTTTGAAGTGCATCAAAAAGTGTGGGGCAAAATATTTTTAGGGTAGTTAATCGGTTTAATACTCTATTTTAAAATCATACTTTTAAAGATTAAATGTGATTACCCCCACTTTTTGATGCGCTCAAAGAACAAGCCCTTCCTACATCTTCCCAATAATTAAAGTTCAATATTCAATTTGGAGTGCATCAAAAAGTGTGGGGCAAGCACTTATTATTTCAAGAAAGGCCGTTTAAGATTACTTATTGAACCTCATTTGCTTTGAGGCTAAGAGCATCAAAAATCATTTGCCCCACACTTTTTGATGCTCTCCGTAACCAATGATGTAAGAAATCCCACAATAGATAAAAAGGAATTCTTATTTGTTATGAAAAACGATTTAACCTTGTTAAAAACTTGGCTAAAAATAAGTTGAGTTATGAGTAAATAGGTAGGAAAAATGTCTTTTAATTGTATTATTTATCCATCGTATCATCTGTTCATTTTCTAACCATGATTTCAATCAAATACGACCTCCAACCCCAAGATTTATCCCAAAAAATTAGTACATTCTGGCACATTTCAGGCGAAAAAATACTTTCCATTGAGCAAAATTATGATGTTTCAAAAGGCTCACCCGTTTTTACTAAACAAGGAAAATACACCACTCGTGGCTGGACAGAATGGACACAGGGCTTTCAATTTGGCTCGGCAATTTTGCAATTTGATGCTACGGGCGAACAAGAATTCCTTGACATTGGACGAAAAAATACGATTAAATTCATGGCTCCTCACATTAGCCATATTGGCGTACACGACCACGGATTCAACAATGTTAGTACTTATGGAAATCTGCTACGCCTCATGCGAGAAGGCAAAATTGCTCTGAACGAATGGGAGAAAAATTTTTATGAATTGGCACTTAAAATTTCGGGAGCAGTGCAAGCGAGTCGTTGGACGACTGTTCAGAATGGCGGGGTGCCGCCCAGCGGAGTGCCGCCCACAGGCTTTATTCATTCATTTAATGGTAGTCATTCTCTTTTTGTAGATACCATTCGTTCATGTCGGGCTTTGGTTATTAGCCATCAGTTGGGTCATGTTTTTCAAGGCGAGGGCGATATCAAAATCAATATGCTGGATAGGGCTTTGCAACACATAAAAGCTACGGCAGATTATTCGGTATTTTATGGTGAAGGTCGAGATTCTTACGATGTTTTGGGTAGAGCTGCCCACGAGAGTATCTTTAATGTGAAAGATGGCAATTTTCGTTGTCCAAATTCTCAACAAGGTTATTCAGGTTTTACCACTTGGACAAGGGGGTTGGCATGGGCAATGTGTGGCTTTGCCGAGCAATTGGAGTTTTTAGAAACGCTCGAAGAAGCCGAACTTGGAGCTATTGGTGGTAGAATTTTTATTGAGAAATATATGCTAAAAGCCGCACGTGCTACTTGTGATTTTTATATAGAACATACTCCCATTGATGGAATTCCATATTGGGATACAGGTGGACCCAATCTACATAAATTAGGTGATTATTTGAATGAAAAAGCAAATCCGTACAATGATTTTGAGCCAGTTGATAGTTCGGCAGCAGCCATTGGTTCGCAAGGTTTATTGAGATTAGGCAACTATTTACTACAAAAAGGCGAAACCGAAGCAGGAAAAAAATACTGGCAAGCGGGACTAACTGTGCTAAACTCGCTTTTAGATGAGCCTTATTTGAGTAAAAATCCAGCCCATCAAGGATTGATTTTACATTCTATTTATCACCAACCAAATGGTTGGGATTATGTACCAGAAGGTAGCAAAATTGCCAATGGCGAGTCATGTATGTGGGGCGACTATCACGTTCGTGAAGTAGCACTTTATGTTCAGAAAATCATTAATAATGAGCCTTATTATACGTTTTTTAATTGTTTGTAAAAGTTGTGGAGCGAACCGAGCGACGGTCGCAGCATCCTGTTAGTCATTAAAATTAATAAAAAGTGGCAGAAAAATTCAAACCAAAATATACAAGAGTAGCTCAATTAAAAACTGCACAAGATTTACGAAATTATCTTGCGATAAATCATGTAAAATTAGATTTTGATGATGAATTGCTTTTTGGCGAAAATTCAGTTTTCAAGAAAAGAGTAAAACTAAATTCGGGCAGAGAAATCGGTAATAGCCTTTGTATTTTGCCAATGGAAGGCTGGGACGGCACAGCAGATGGTCGCCCAAGTGAGTTTACCAAAAGACGTTGGCATAATTTTGCCATCAGCGGAGCAAAATTACTGTGGGGCTGTGAAGCCGTTGCGGTTACACACGAAGGAAGAGCAAACCCACGTCAATTGGTGATAAATGAGGCTAATTTTGAAGAATTTGTTAATTTGTATCAATTACTCATTGACAAGCATTCAGAGAAATTTGGCTCGACTACCGACCTTTTGATTGGGCTTCAATTGACTCACTCAGGTAGATTTTGCAAACCCAACGATAACACAAAATTTGAGTCGAAAATCTTATATCATCACCCAAAACTCAATAAAAAGTTCCATTTGAGCGATGATTACCCTTTAATGACCGATGAAGAAATTGATGCTTTGATAGAATATTTCATCAAAGCCGCAGTTTTGGCACAAAAAGCAGGATTTCATTTTGTGGATATCAAGCACTGCCACGGCTATTTGGGACATGAGTTTTTGAGTGCTTACGACCGAGAAGGAAAATACGGCGGCAGTTTTGAAAATCGTACAAGATTTTTGAGAAATATCGTAGAAGGCATCCAAAAAGCAGCACCAGGTTTAGAAATTGGCGTAAGGCTCAGTGCCATTGATTTTGCTCCATTCAAGAAAAGTGAAACAGGCGAAGGCGAACCAGATTTGGCTCAAAATCAAACGTATAAATATGCTTTTGGCTGCGACGATTCGGGAGTAAAAGTAGATTTAGAAGAACCGAAAGCATTTCTCCAAGTAGCACAATTACTTGGAATTCAGTTGATTTGTGTAACTGTTGGCAGCCCCTATTATAATCCTCATTTAACAAGACCTGCACTTTTTCCACCATCCGATGGCTATCAACCGCCCGAAGAACCTCTGGTGGGCGTTGCTCGCATGATTGATGTGGCCGATGGGCTTAAACAAGCATTTCCTGACTTGGTAATTGTTGGTTCGGGGTACTCGTATTTGCAAGAATGGCTACCCAATATTGCTCAAAATGTGCTACGAAACAATAAAGCCGATTTCGTAGGATTTGGCAGAATGGTGCTTTCGTACCCAACCATGCCCGACGATATGCTGAATGACCACCCGATTCAAAGAAAACTTTTGTGCCGTACTTTCTCCGATTGTACGACCGCCCCACGAAATGGTTTATATTCGGGTTGTTTTCCATTAGACCCAGTTTATAAAAATCATCCGCACGCCGAATCGCTCAAAACTTTTAAAAACGAACTATGAAAAAAGTAGCATTAGTTACAGGTGGAAGTCGGGGAATTGGTTTAGGAATTGCCCAAAAGTTGGCACAAAATGGCTTTGATTTAGCAATAAATGGTATCAGAAGTGAAAATTTCGTGCAAGATGTTTTAGGGAATTTAAGAGAATTGGGTGCGAAAGTTATTTATTGTCAAGGGGATATTGCTTCGACCGAAGATAGAGAATCAATGCTCGAAAAAATCAAAAATCATTTTGGCAGATTAAATATTTTAGTAAATAATGCTGGTGTTGCTCCCAAAGAACGCAATGATATTTTATCCGCCACCGAAGAAAGTTTCGATTATGTAATTTCAATAAACTTAAAAGGGACATATTTTCTGACACAAGCAGTTGCTAACTGGATGATTGAGCAAAAAGCTGATTCAGAAAGTTTTACAGGAAGTATTATTACAATTTCGTCAATTTCGGCAACCGTTGCTTCAGTCAATCGGGGAGAGTATTGTATCTCAAAAGCAGGTTTGAGCATGATAACGCAACTTTTTGCTACCCGATTAGGTGAATTCAATATTCCAGTGTTTGAGGTTCGTCCGGGCATCATCAAGACCGATATGACCGAAGGCATTACCGAAAAATACGATAAACTCATTGCCGGAGGACTAACCCTACAAAAACGTTGGGGTTTTCCA
This sequence comes from Arcicella sp., assembly GCF_964672035.1. Classification (NCBI taxonomy): domain Bacteria; kingdom Pseudomonadati; phylum Bacteroidota; class Cytophagia; order Cytophagales; family Flectobacillaceae; genus Arcicella; species Arcicella sp. The sequence continues at coordinate 5,026 of NZ_CBABQS010000050.1, read as the reverse complement.
GACGATGTAGGAAAAGCCGTCGCCGCTATAGCCAAAGGAGATTTTCCTTATTCGACAGGGCAAGTTTTTATGATTGATGGCGGATTAACAATTGCAAGGCTTTGAATAAAAATAGTCAACGGTCAACAATGATTTATATAGAATAAATTTGTCCATCAAATATTTGTACCTAATGAAACGAACTGTCTTTTTTATGTTACTGCTTTTTTTCTGTGCAAATCTGAGTGTTTTTGCTAAAATTGCAAAGAATATTAAAGTATCCTATCAACCGATAGATTCGCTTTCGATTGCTAAAGGTCAAATATTATTTACTCAAAACTGTACCAGTTGCCACCAAATCAGAGTAGATGGTATTGGACCAAGATTATCAGGTATTACAAGCATCACTTCGCAGGCATGGGTAAAGAAATTCATAAAAAACTCGCAAGAGGTCATTGCTGCGGGCGATGAACGAGCAACTCAAGTATTTCTAACATATAAAAAGGCAGTTATGCCTTCTTACAACCATTTGCAGGAAACAGAACTCAATGCCATTGTTGATTATTTGGGTACGACTACGCCTATAAAAAATAATTTCAAGAAAAACTATGGCGAAGGCCTCAAAAATCCAATTCCTGAGCCAATCGAAGTTTCTAATCTTGTCGTTGATATAAAACAATTTACGCAATTTCCTCTATCAAGCGAAGGTGGAAAATATCCCCTTACTCGCATCACAAAACTTGCTTCTCAGCCAAGTACAGGGCAAATTTTTGTAAATGATTTACGAGGAAAGCTATATAAAATTGAAGGAAATATGCCTGTTGTATATATGGACTTTGCTCAGTTGATGCCAAATTTTATTCAAAACCCAGGTTTGGCTACTGGTTTTGGAAGTTTTGCTTTTCATCCAGATTTTCTTAACAACGGTCTACTTTACACAACTCATAGCGAAAAAACAGGTTCAGCAAAAGCAGATTTTGCTTATGCTGACTCCATAAAGGTTTCATTGCAATGGGTGCTTACCGAATGGAAAATTGATAATCCAGCTTCGGGAGTTTTCTCAGGAAAACCTCGTGAAATGATGCGAGTGAATGTAGTGTCCGTCATTCATGGTGTGCAGGAAATCACTTTTAATCCAATGGCAAAAAAAGGCGATGACGATTATGGACTTTTGTACATCGGAATTGGCGATGGAGGAGCAGCCGAAAATGGTTACGCTTTCTTGACAAATAAAGAAGAACAAATTTGGGGTAAAATATTATGCATCGACCCATCGGGCAGGAATAGTAAAAATGCTAAATATGGTATTCCTGCCAACAATCCTTACGCAAAATCGACTAATAAAAAGGCTTTGAGGGAAATATATGCGAGCGGTTTTCGAAATCCACATCGAATCATGTGGACGAGCAAAGGCGATATGCTTACTGCAAATATTGGTCATGGTAATATCGAATCTTTATACAAAATCGAAGCAGGGCGAAACTATGGCTGGCCGATTCGAGAAGGAAAATTTTTGATTCATACCGATGGAGATATGAATCAAGTTTATCCTTTGCCCGCTAATGATAAAGTCTTTAACGTAACTTATCCAGTAGCCACTTTCGATCACGATGAAGCCAAGGCTATCACCGGCGGCTACGAATACACAGGCAATTTAATTCCAGCATTAAAAAGCAAATATTTGTTCGGCGATGTTCCTTCAGGAAGATTATTTTATCTGGATGTAGCCGATCTCAAACAAGGGCAAACAGCAAAAATAAAAGAGTGGAAACTAACGCTTGATGGCAAAATTGAATCCCTCAGAAATTTGTGTGGTAATGATAGAATTGACTTACATTTTGGTATTGATGCCCAAGGAGAAATGTATATCATGACCAAAGCCGATGGAAGCGTTTACCAGATTGTTGGGGCTAAAGAGTAGCACAAGGTTCTAAATGTGCAGAATCTAATTCGGTTATTTAACATTTTTTTATGTTCTGTAAGTTTCGCTCATCCGAAAAAGGTGAAAACTTTTTTTTATTATAATTTCTAATCACCCTTAAACTATTAAGCAAATGATGAAAAAATTTACACGCCGAGATATTCTCAAGGCAACAATTCCGAGTTCGCTTGCCTTGATGGCAATTCCGACCATTATCCCCTCTACTGCATTTGGGGCAAATGACCGTCTACGAGTTGCCGTCATTGGTATTAATGGGCGAGGCAAAGACCATATTTCTGGATTTATGAAGCAAGACAATGTGGAAGTTGCCACCATTTGCGATGTTGATAATGTAGTGCTACAAGCTGGAGCAAAGGCTTTTGAAGAAAAATACGGCAAAAAAGTAGCGACCGAACAAGATTTACGCAGAGTGTATGACGACAAAAGTATTGATGCCGTCAGCATTGCTACGCCCAATCATTGGCACGCATTGGCAGCAATATGGGCGTGTCAGGCGGGTAAAGATGTGTATGTGGAAAAGCCAGGTTGTCACAACCTATTTGAAGGCAGAAAATTGGTAGAAGCCGCCACCAAATACAACCGAATTGTACAGCATGGTGTACAACTGCGTAGTTCAGTGGCTATTCAAGAAGCCATTAAACATTTGCGAGATGGACTCATTGGCAAAGTGTATATGGCTCGTGGAACGGTCTATAAATGGCGACCAGATATTGGAAATCTCGGAAAATCACCTGTACCAGATGGCTTAAATTGGGATTTGTGGCAAGGACCCGCCCAAGTCCGAGATTTTAGTAAAAACTACGTGCATTACAACTGGCATTGGTTTTGGGACTATGGCAATGGCGACATTGGCAATCAAGGAATCCACGAAACTGACTTGTGTATGTGGGGTTTAGACGTAGGCTTACCCGAAACCATCACTTCTGCGGGAGGCAAATATTTGTGGAATGACTGTAAAGAAACGCCCGAAGTGCTGACTTCGACCTACAATTATCCAAAAGAAGGAAAAGTGATTCAATTTGAGGTGCGTCCATGGATGACCAATAAGGAAGATGGCGTAGAAGTTGGCAATATTTTTTATGGTGATAAAGGCTACATGGTCATCAACGGTTATTCAGATTACAAGACCTTTTTGGGCAAAAACCGTGAACCCGGTCCGGCCCGAAATGCTGGTGGCGACCATTACAAAAATTTTGTAGAAGCAGTGCGTGCTAAAGATAAAAAGATTTTAAATGGACCTGTAGAAACGGCACATTTGGCGGCAAGTATTGCCCATTTAGGTAATATTTCTTATCGCTTGGGCAGAACTTTACATTTCGACCCTACCAAAGAAATATTTATAGGTGATAAAGAAGCCAACGCCATGCTCACTCGCAAATACAGAAGCCCTTATATTATACCGGATAAAGTGTAACCCCTGAAACCTACCACCCACTATGAATCAAAATTCCACAACCAAACAACTGTTAAAACTACCTGTAATTGTGGCTGCGTTGGGCTATTTGGTAGACATGTACGACCTATTTCTGTTTAGTGTCGTGCGTGTACCAAGCCTAAAAGCCCTTGGTGTCGCCGATGATAAACTCTTACCCGAAGGCGTTTTCCTACTCAATATGCAACTGGCAGGACTACTCATTGGCGGCGTACTTTGGGGCATTATGGGCGATAAAAAAGGGCGATTATCGGTGCTTTTTGGTTCAATTATTCTCTATTCTTTGGCAAATATGGCAAACGGATTAATGCAAACTTTACCTCAATATGCCGCCCTGCGGTTTATTGCAGGGGTGGGTTTAGCAGGAGAACTTGGCGCAGGCATTACACTCGTTGCCGAACTTTTACCCCAAAAGCTCAGAGGTTATGGTGCCGTCATTGTTGCAACTATGGGTGTTTTAGGGGGTATTTTAGCCTACTTCGTAGCCGATTTGTTTGAATGGCGTATCTCCTATTTTGTGGGCGGTGGCTTAGGTTTATTGCTGTTGATATTAAGGATCAACGTTTTTGAGTCTGGTTTATTTCTAAAAATAAAAAGTGAAAAAATAGATAGAGGTGATATTATGATGATTTTTGGCAATGGGAAAAGGATAAAAAAATACTTTTTGGCAATCGTTGCTGGTATGCCTATTTGGTTTGTGGTAGGGGTTTTGGTAACTTTCTCCCCCGAATTTGGCAAAGCCCACGGACTGCCCCATGCAATCATTGCTGGCAAAGCCGTTATGCTCTCATTTTTTGGGCAAACCTTCGGCAACTTGGCTTGTGGTGTGTTAAGCCAAAGGCTTCAAAGTAGGAAAAAAGCCATTGCTATTTTCATGTTACTTTCTTTCGGTACAATGCTCGTTTATTTATTAGCACCCATTGGCTCAACGTTGTTATTTTATGTCACTATTTCTATCATTGGTTTTTTCAATGGCTACTGGACGTTATTTGTCATGATGGCAGCTGAACTTTTTGGCACCAATATTAGGGCAACCGTTGCTACTTCTATTCCAAATTTTGTACGGGGGTCTGCAATTCCGCTTACGTCTGCTTTTGCTTTTCTGAAAACAAATACCAGTTTGGGCGTAAATAACGCCGCCATCACCATTGCTACGATTACTGTTGTGGTCGCTATGTCTGCTTTGTACTTCCTGGAAGAAACGTTCTCAAAAGATATGAATTATGTGGAGTAAGGGGGTGCATCAAAAAGTGTGGGGCAAATAATTTTTGATATAGTTATTTTATGAATATTGAGTTTAGTTAGCTAACAGTTATTGAATTATTTAAAAGAATAATGGGTATTGGTAATTTTTAACTGATGAAGCTGTTTAAACTTTAATTTTTTTACTGATTTTACGCAAGAAAATGACTGAGAATGCAATAAAATGTAACGCAACCCAATTTCTGACTGAGAATTCAAACCTGACCAAAAGTGCTTTAAAACCATCAATGACTGGCCGTCCGCCCAGCGTTGGGGGTTCACTTAAATTTGAGGCTAACTTCCCGCCAAAGACACTTAATTATTTGATACATAATTACTTACGAGTAGAATAATTTTAAAAATGGCATGTTTTTTAAGGTCTTTTTTATGGATAACTTCCTAAGTATTTTAACCTTTTTATATCATTTTTA
>NZ_CBABQS010000049.1:0-35931 GCF_964672035.1 Arcicella sp. | reverse complement strand
GCCGTCGAAATCATGCCTCCTGATGGTATTCCGAGGTCAATTAAAAGTCCTTCTACAAGTTTCACTTTACCCGTTGAATCCTCCACATAACTATTTACCAACGATTTATGCTGATTCAATTTTGGACTTATGGAATGTTTCATTCCACAAATTTTAAAAATTTCATTCGTAAGGGTTGCGTAAGATTTCTTCGTAACATTCTCCGCAATTTTAGCCAATAATTCATAGCCAATATTGGAATAAGAAAAATCGCTCGCAGGCTTAAATTTCAAGGGTTTATTCCAATCCGTCACGCCCGAAGTATGATTTAATAATTGGTGAACCGTTATAGAATCTAACCAAGTTTGTGGCATATTTGGTAAATATTTTTTCACTGGAACGTTTAGGTTAATACGTCCTTTATCAACTTCTCGAAGTACCACAACCGCTGTCATTTGCTTACTAATCGAACCGATAATAAACTGATTATCAATGACTAATGGTATTTTTGTTTCCAAATTAGCAAAGCCTTTTACGCTTGAGTAAACTACTTTGTTATTTTGCGAAACTAAGATAATTCCATTAAAAAAACGTTTGGTATTCGCTTCCACCAAGGAATCAATTCTTGGGGCAAATTTTGCTTGTGAAAACCCTTTTTGGGTGAGAAGAAGAATTAGAAATAATAGTGAAATACTGGTTTTGCGAAGCATTGATTTTGAAAATGTACCACGATTCCCCAGAATCGTGAATTGATAAATAGTTATTACGACTCTTGAAATTTTTGGTACATTTATTTTACCAAAATTCCCTTTTTAATTTCCACTCTATCAGGCAAAATCATGGCGGAAGGGTATAAATCTTTAATATCTGAATAATACCTTTCAGCGTCCATTCTATTCAAAAAATCACCAATTTTTACCTTATAAATTGGTTGTTGATAGCTCAAATACGGATATATTTCTGGATATTTTTGGTACGTATAAATCTTGGCATCATCGGCAGATTTACGGTCGTTCCCAACGTAAATCTGAATGCGAAATCCATTGGTAAATTTTACGCTTTTATTTCGCATCGCAATCGTATCCAAAATGGCATCAAGTTTTTTATTGACATGAAGCGGAGAATCCGAATAAGTGGTTTTTGAAGCTTGAACTGGCTGTGATTCAGAGGATGTTTCGGATTCGTTCGCAGATTTAAACTTTGGGCGATAAAGTGATAAATCTTCTTCATAAGCCTTTTCGTTCTTTTTTGAAGGCGATTGTGTGGTTGCAGTACCACCCGAAGAAGTAGTTGACCTCGAACCATTACCACTATTAATCCCCGTTGTTGAGGCACAAGCACTGGCAAAAAGCCATAAAATTATTAATATCGAAGGATTATATTTTTGCATAATATTATATTTAGTTACTGGTTATCAGTGAATAGTAATTGGTTTCTTGTCTGTGATTTTTTGAATTTCTTATAATAATTAACCAATAACCATCTGTCAAAGATACAATTTTTGTTAAATACTTGAAATACCCTTTGCTAATTGTAACTTTGCCTTTGCTAATTTTTGAGTTAGTGATTTGTGATTTAGTGATTTTTGGACAAAAATAATCACTAAATCACAAATCACTAACTCAAAACTAAAAAGAATGACCATACAACAAAACGTTTCCCTAAAACCTTACAATACCTTTGGATTAGAAGCTACCGCTCGTTTTTTCGTAGAAATTCAATCCGTTGAAGAACTTAAATATATTCTTCAAAATCCTGATTTTCAATCAGTAGATAAATTGTTTTTGGGTGGAGGAAGTAATATTCTCCTCACGAAAAATTATGAGGGATTAGTCGTAAAAATTAATCTAAAAGGCATTAATAAAGTTTTTGAAGACGATGCTCATATACACATACAAGCGGGTGCGGGCGAAGTTTGGCACGAATTAGTGATGTATTGTGTTGAAAATCAATACGCTGGCATGGAAAACCTTTCCCTCATTCCAGGGACAGTTGGAGCGGCACCCATGCAAAATATTGGTGCTTATGGCGTTGAAATAAAAGATATTTTTGAAGAATTGCAAGCTCTTAATCTCGAAACCTTGCAAATCGAAACTTTCAAATTAGATGATTGTCATTTTGGTTATCGTGAAAGTATTTTCAAACATCAACTCAAAGGAAAATATATTATTACTTCGGTTACGTTTAAATTGAATAAAGTACCCAATTATAAAGTTGCTTACGGCGATATTCGGAAAACGTTGGAGGAAATGAAGGTTGAGGAGCTTAGTATCAAAGCCGTGAGTGATGCCGTTATTAGTATCCGAAAAAGCAAATTGCCCGACCCAGCCGAAATTGGAAATTCAGGAAGTTTCTTCAAAAATTCAGAAATTCCGAAGGTGCAATATGAGGAATTGAAAACAAAGTTTGAGAATATTCCAAGTTATCCAATCAACGAAACAACGGTAAAAGTTCCTGCAGGTTGGCTCATTGAACAGGCAGGTTGGAAAGGATTTAGAGATGGACAAATAGGCGTTCACGCTCGCCAAGCCTTGGTTTTAGTCAACTATAGTGGAGGAACTGGCGAACAAATTAAAGCACTATCAGCAAAAATACAGGCTTCTGTGTTGGAGAAATTTGGAATTTCTTTGAGTACGGAGGTAAATTTTATATAGAAAGAGGTGTTAGGTTTTAGTTTATATGTGTTAGTATTGATGGAATAAAGTTTTCATTTACAAACCTCTAATCCCTAATTCCTACTACCCAATCCCTAAAATATGAATATACCAAAACTAAAAAACTTAGACAAAAATAATTTCTTCCTCATGGCAGGAAGTTGTGCGATTGAAAACCGTGATTTGGCTTTCGAAATTGCTGAAAAAATTAAAGGAATTACCGACCAATTCGGGATTCCGTATATTTTCAAAGGCTCATATCGGAAGGCTAATCGTACTAAATTAGACTCTTTTACGGGTATTGGAGATATCACTGCCTTAGAAATTTTGAAGGAAGTTGGCGATTATTTCGACCTCCCAACGGTTACGGATATTCACGAATCTCATGAGGCGGCAATGGCAGCAAAATACGTGGATATTTTGCAAATTCCTGCTTTTTTATGCCGTCAGACGGATTTATTGGCAGCAGCGGCTCAAACAGGAAAGGTTGTTAATATCAAAAAAGGACAATTTATGTCGGGCGTTTCGATGAAATTTGCCGTTGAAAAAGTTCTTTTCGAAAACCCAAAAGCTACTGTTTTTCTGACTGATAGAGGAAATTCTTTCGGTTATGGAGATTTGGTCGTTGATTACCGAAATATTCCCGAAATGCAATCCCATGGCGTACCCGTTGTGATGGATTGTACGCATTCGCTACAACGCCCAAATCAAAGCTCGGGCGTAACGGGTGGAAACCCAAAAATGATTGAGACGATTGCTAAAGCAGCCATTGCTGTGGGGGCAGAAGGTTTATTTATCGAAACGCATCCAAACCCATCAATTGCCAAGTCGGACGGTGCAAATATGTTACCGCTCGACCAATTGGAAAGGCTTTTGGAGAAATTGGTGAGAGTTCGTGAAGCGATAGTTTAGTGATTAGTCATTGGTTATTAGTTACTGGTTTTTAGCCCAGATTTTAATTTTTTTTATTAATTTTGCATGAAAGATTGGTTATTTGAAGATGATTTTGTGTAGAATTCAACTGATAACTAATCATTAATAACAGATAACTAAACAATGATTTACCCAATAGTTGCATACGGAGACCCCGTTTTAAGAAAAGTTACCGTTGATATTGACAAGTCTTACGATGTAAAAAAACTCTCGGAAGATATGTTCGAGACTATGTATAATGCCAAAGGCGTAGGGTTGGCAGCTCCACAAATCGGACTTAATGTACGGATGTTTGTGGTGGATGGTCGCCCTTTCAACGAAGGTGAAGATATGGAAGAACGTGATAAAGACCCTTCGTTAATTGATTTTAAAAAGGTATTTATCAATGCTGAAATCTTGGAAGAAGATGGTGACGATTGGGCTTTTGAAGAAGGTTGCTTATCAATTCCTGACGTTCGTGAAGATATTTATCGCCCTGAATATGTGACAATTAAGTATTTTGATACCGATTGGAACGAGCATACCGAAGAATACGAAGGACTCGCTGCAAGAATCATTCAACATGAATACGACCACATCGACGGTATTCTTTTCACCGACCATCTGAATCCTGTGAAGAAGCGAATGTTGAAAAATAAACTCGCAAAAATTACGAAAGGAAGGGTTGACGTAGATTATAAAATGAAATTTCCAAAGTTGTAACTACATAGTTTCATAGGAGGCATAGATTTAAAGAAGAATTTTAAACAGAAATTTACTTAGGCTAAAATGGCTAATTTTCTGTTTTGATTCCTAATATTGTACCACGGGTTTAGGCTCGTGGTTTTTTTATGTCAAATCCCAAAATACCATTATGACGATAAATACTTTCTCCAATTACGAAGCGCTTTCTGAAGCAACAGCTAATCTTATCATCGAAGTTTTAAAGCAAAAACCAGACGCTTTAATCTGCATTGCCTCGGGCGATACACCTTTGGGCGTATGTAAATTTCTTGCTAAATCCGATAAAAAATTGTTTGAAAAATGCACTTTCGTTGGACTTGATGAATGGGTGGGAATGGATGAAAATGATGAAGGTTCTTGCAAATATGGCATTTATCAGAACTTATTAATTCCTTTAAAATTTCCCTCAGAACGCATTAAATATTTCGATGCAAAAGCCCAAGATTTGGCATCAGAATGTCAAAAAATCAATGAATTTATTGCTTCTCGTGGCGGCTTGGATGTAATGCTCGTAGGCGTAGGAATGAACGGACACATCGCCCTTAATGAGCCTAATACCCCTTTTGATATTTATGCGCATGTTTCTGAATTAGAGGAAGTTACAAAATCAGTTGGTCAGAAATATTTTACCAAAGAAACAATTTTAACCCAAGGAATAACCCTTGGTTTGGCACATTTGCAGGAAGCCAAATTGCCAATTTTAATCGCTAATTCTTCTAAAAAAACATCCGTAATAAAAAGGGCTTTAACCGAAGCAATTACGGAACAATTTCCAGCCAGTATTTTCCAGAAAATAGAAAATAGTATTGTTATGTTAGACCTTGAAGCCGCCCAAGAATTATGATAAAAAATTTACTAATTGGAATACTTTTCGCTATGCTTTGGGCATCGGCATCCGCTGCTACTAAAATCGGAATTTTATCCGCTCAACCTTTAGTAATAGGCAATTTTAGATTCTTTATTGCAGGCGCTTTAATGTTGGGATATTCTTATTTATTTCAAAAAAACCGTTTGCCAAAAGGGGATGAATGGAAGCAATTAGCGGTATACGGATTTTTGAATGTTACCATTTATTTGGGTTGTTTTGTCATTGCGATGAAACACGTTTCGGCGGGTATTGGTAGTTTATCAACGGCAACTAATCCGTTGATAATAAGCATTTTATCGGCTTTTTGGATGGGACGTTCGGTGAAAAAAACGGAGATTTCAGGCTTAATTTTTGGAATCACTGGGGTAGGAATTGCCACGTATCCTTTGCTAAAAAACAGTTTTGCCGATGTCGAAGGACTCATTATTTTATCCATAAGTATGATTTCGTATTCAGTCGGAACGGTGTATTATTCTTCTCAAAAATGGGAACTTCCTTTATTGGTAATCAACGGTTGGCAGGTGCTTTTGGGAGGTGTTTTATTGGTACCTATCACCTTGATTCTTACGGATTGGTCAAATAATACCTACGATTTACGATTCTGGGGTTCAGTTTTTTGGTTGGTGATTCCTGTATCCATCGGTGCTGTTCAATTATGGCTTTATTTACTCAAAAAAGACCCCATTAAAGCCTCTCTCTGGCTATTTTTATGTCCTATTTTCGGGTTTATTTATGCGTCCTTTTTACTGAAAGAACCCATTACTTCTTATACTTATGTGGGTACATTACTCGTTATTGTGGGGTTATATTTGGCACAGCGGGAGAAGTTTAAAAAATAATAATCACCAGTGTCAGCTTCCCGAAAAAACTCCGTTTGAGGTTAAACTTTCGGGAGGTTTGTAAGTAAATCCAAAATTATTCCCTATTTTTAGACTTCATAACCCCTAATTGTCAATGCTTTTAACGAATTTACTCTTGAAACATTTTGTCAAAATAACCTTTACTTGTCTTACGCTTTTAGCTTGTAATTTTCTTGAAAAAACGGGCAAATTATTAGGTTCAGAACCTCAATGGCAGGATTATTCGTGCGATACTACCTTGAAAGTCAAGGAATTAAATGTAATGCAAGTAGCTCAGAGTTTTTATTTAAAAGATACCTTACTCAGACAAAATCTTTCTCCCCAAAAAGTTTTTGTAGTTATTGCTGACCCACAAGGAAATATAAAAATGGGAGGAGTTACTGCACAAGACCAAGAACGTCCTGAAGCCCTGATTTTTCCCAATATTCAATTGCCAAATGAGGCGATTTCTTTGTCATGGCAAGAGCAAGAATATCTTTGGGCGTTGGCATCGCAACCTCGATATTTGTATAATCGTTGGGAGAAATTACTGTCAGAAGAGCGTATGAGTTTCCTTTCAAAACGTGACTCTATTCATCAAGTAATGAAAGAGTTGAACGGTTCAGTCAAGATTATTTCCGATTTGCGTTCGATGGCGATTCAACAAAAATATCTTGGAACTAATAAAACTGCTTCACCAATTTCGATGCACAATTTTGGTTTTGCCGCTGATTTTGCCGTAATAAGAAACAATAGAATTTCTAACAATTTATCTCTTTATAACCCGCTTGATAATCTGACTGCACATTATGGTATGACGTGGGGAGGTAATTTTATCGGTTTTATAGATCCCGGACATATACAATTATTCAAAAATGGGGCGGAAATGCTGAGAAAATATCCCGACTTGATTTTTGAATTTGAACCTTATCGCCCACAATATAATACTTGGATGACCAAAATGATTAATTGGGGTAAAGAAGAAAAGGCAAACGATACAAAAGAATTGTTGGTTGAACTGAACAAATTTAAAAAAGAAAAGCCTTGCCCTTGCCTAAATTTAACGGCTCCCATTCCTTATGATTTGCTTGGAAAAATTGATAATCAACTTAATAAACTTGGTTATCAACAAGATACTGATATATTATTAGTGGGAGATTTGGCTTCTCAAACCGTTATTTTACACACGAAAAATGGCATAATTTCCTATCCTTTGGGAAGATGGAAATGAAAATAAAATGCTTGATGGTATGACTTTTTGTACTGATAAATGGAAAATCGACTCGATTTTTGATGGCTTTTCATCAAACATATTCACCCATACATTATGAATTATAAATTACCTTTTATCGGAAAATTAGCTTTTGCCCTTATATCAATAACCATATTAATTTATTGGTTGATGGTTTTGCAAGATATCCTCGTTCCCGTATTCATCTCAATTATTCTATCAATGGCTATTTTCCCGATATGTAACTGGCTGGAAAACAAAGGGTTTGGTAGGATATTGGCTGTTATTATTACTTTGCTTCTATTTTCAATTATTGCGTTGGGAGTCATTTGGTTAGCTTCTACCCAAATTGCTAATTTTGGCGAAATGCTTCCACAGTTGGAGAAAAGATTTATTTTATGGTCTGATCAAATTCAGCGTTGGGCATCACATACATTTCATGTTGGTAGAAAGACTCAAATTGCTCAACTTCGTCAGTATGCAACGGGCATGTTGAGTACGGGTGGTTCGCTTTTTACGACCGCCCTTTCAACCACAGGAAACGTTTTAGGAAATTTATTACTAATTCCTATTTATATGTTCTTCTTTTTATATTACCGAGACTTTTTCAAGATGTTTTTTTATAAAGTTTTCAGTAATGTTAATCGCAAGAAAATTGACGCTGTTTTGACCAGAATTTACGAAGTAATTCACAGTTATTTGACGGGTTTAGTAACAGTTACGCTCATCGTTGGAAGTTTAAATACCATTGGATTAATGGTTTTGGACATTGATTATGCCGTTTTTTTTGGTTTTTTAGCAGCAGCCCTTTTGGTAATTCCTTTCATCGGGATTTTGATTGGGTCAATTTTACCAATCATCATAGCTCTCATAACCAAGGATTCTCCCATGTATGCCGTTGGGGTTGCGGGCGTGTTTGTTTTTGTACAGTTTTTGGAAGGAAATTTTATAACGCCACAAATCGTAGGCTCAAAAATTAGTATCAATGGTTTAATTGCCATCATTGCTTTATTGCTGGGTTCGGCGCTTTGGGGAATTGCTGGAATGGCGCTTTCATTACCAACGATTGCTATTTTGAAGGTAATATTTGACTCCGTTCCCGATTTAAAACCTTATGGATACATTTTGGGTGAACCCGACCACGATAAAATTCAATTTGAAAAAAAACGGATGACAAAAGGCTTTGTGCCAACTTTGGTAGATAGTATCGTTGAAACCACTGAAGATGTAAGATCAATTGTGAGTGGAAAAGGTAGAAGAGGGAAGCCCGAGAAAATTGATTAATAAAAGGGTTGCAAATTCAAGTTTGCAACCCTTTTTTATGGATAAATGTACTTAAAATCAAGTTCTACACCAAAGCCTCGAACAAAATCTCAACCGCATGTTTTGCCGTCCGTCCCGTTCCATCATGAATTTGATGACGACAACTTGTGCCCGAAGCGGCAATAATTACGTCCTCACCTTGCTGACGAATCGTTGGAAAAAGCACTAATTCCCCAATCTGATTTGATAACTCAAAATGCTCTTTTTCGTACCCAAAAGAACCCGCCATTCCACAACATCCCGAAGGAATTAATTGTACTTCGTAATTCTCTGGTAATGAGAGGACTCGCTTCGCAGGAACCATACTCGACAATGATTTTTGCTGACAATGACCGTGTAATTTTACCAAACGTTTTTCAGTCGTAAAAGCACTTTTTGAAATGCGTTTTGCTTCAATTTCATTCGATAAAAACTCTTCAATCATAAACACATTTTTTGAAAGAGTTTTGGCATCTTCCATCAAATTTTCATCCACCAAATCGGGATATTCATCCCTAAAAGTCAAGATTGCTGAAGGTTCAATGCCAATTAACGGAATTTCTTCCGAAACAACGTCTTTCAATAAGCTAACATTCTGATTTGCAAGTCGTTTGGCATCATCCAAAAGCCCTTTTGATAATTGCGGACGACCAGATTCTACGTGATTCGGAACGATAACTTCATACCCCAAACGATTCAATAATTTAACCGCAGTGATACCGATTTCAACATCATTATAATTGGTAAATTCATCCACAAATAAAAATACTTTTTTATAGCTTTGAGCTTTGAGCTTTGAGCTTTGAATTTGGTCATCTACTGATTTTTTGTATATACTCATTGCTTGTTGCTCATTGCTCATAGCTAAATGCTTATAGCTCTTCATGAACGTACTTTTCGATAACAAAGGCATCGTTCTATCGGGATGGAAGCCAACAACCGTATTGGCGATTCTCCGTAGAAAAGGCGTTTCGTAAACAAAATTATAAGCCCAGGGAATGTGCGAAACTATTTTTGATATATTGGCAAAATTCCCCACCAAACGACTCCGAATCGGTACACCATTTTCTTTATAATATTGGTGCAAAAATTCCATCTTCAATTTTGCTACATCCACGTTTGAAGGACAATCGGATTTACAACCTTTACAAGCCAAACACAAATCAAAAACTTCCTTGATTTCCTCATGGTCAAAACGATTGGCTTTATCGGAATTAGTTAAAAACTCTCTCAAAATATTTGCTCTTGCCCGAGTCGTTTCCTTTTCATTTCGAGTTGCCATGTATGAAGGACACATCGTTCCGCCCGAAAGGTGCGTTTTCCGACAATCACCCGAACCGTTACATTGTTCAGTGTGTTGCAAAATATTTTGGTCAGTAAAGCGGAAAGTCGTTTTAATTTCGGGTGTTTGTTGTCCAGGGGTATAGCGTAAAAATGTATCCATCGGAGGCGTATCTACCACTTTATTCGGATTAAAAATGTTGTTTGGATCCCAAATACGCTTCACATCCTTCATTAATTGGTAATTATGCTTGCCCACCATTTGCTTGATAAATTCTCCACGCAAACGACCATCTCCGTGTTCACCCGAAAGCGAACCTTTATATTTTTTAACCAAAGTTGCAATTTCCTCCGCAATCAAACGAAATTGTTTATTTCCTTCAACCGTTTTTAAATTAATAATCGGGCGTAAATGAATCTCTCCCGACCCAGCGTGCGCATAATGCACACAATAGAGATTATTGGCGGTTAGAATTTCATTAAAATCACGAATAAAATCGGGTAAGTCATTGACATCCACGGCAGTATCTTCAATTACGGCAACGGCTTTTTCATCGCCCGGCAAGTTAGAAAGTAATCCCAAACCAGCTTTACGTAAATCCCAAACCCTTTTTGTATCCGCTCCATAAACCACAGGAAAATGATAACCCAAACCAGCGGCTCTCATTTCAGCTTCCATTTCAGTAGCCTTTCTTGCTATTTCTTCGTGCGTATCACCCCGTAATTCAACCACTAAAATGGCCCCAGGGTCGCCCTGAACAAAGAAACGGTTTTGACTATGTTCTTTATTGGCTTTGGTACATTCCAAAATATAATGATCCATCAATTCAGAAGCCGATGGCTTGTATTTCAAACCAATTAAATTGGCTCGTAAGGCTTCATCAACGGTATTAAAATGCCCACAAACCAAACCAATTTCTGTAGGTGGAAGGTCATTAACGTGCAATTTTATTTCCGTTAAAAAGCAAAGTGTGCCTTCCGAGCCTGCAATTAATTCGCAGAGATTAAAAGGTTTTCCGCCTTCCGTGAAAGGTTCACAATTTAATAACATATCGAGGGCATAACCGGTATTTCTTCTTTCAATCGTTGGCTTAGGAAATTCCTTTCTGATTTCAGTTTGATTGAAAGAATCGGAAAGAATGGCATTCATGCCCGTGTAGATGGAAGACAAAAAAGCAGACTCTTCTTCATGAGTTGGAGTTGAGCCAATGGTTACTTCACTACCGTCCGATAATAATGCTTTCACTTCCAAAAGATGCTCACGAGTAGAACCATAAACAACGGAATTAGAACCGCAAGAATTATTGCCCACCATTCCACCAATCATGGCACGGTTAGCAGTTGAAGTTTCAGGACCAAAGAATAAACCGTGTTTTTTCAGTTCCATGTTTAGCACATCACGGACTACACCAGGTTGTACTCTTACCCAATGTTCTTCTTTATTAACTTCAAGGATCTTCGTGAAATTTTTAGAAACATCCACCACTATTCCATTGCCCACAACCTGCCCAGCCAGTGAAGTCCCCGCCGTTCTTGGGATAATGGATGACCCATTTTCACGGGCAAAATGAATTAATTTCTTAATATCATCAATTGTTTTTGGAATTGCCACCGCCGTTGGCATTTCACGGTAAGCGGAGGCATCTGTTGCATATAAAGTACGCATTACGGTATCAAAGTGGAGTTCACCATCTAATTCAATGGCAAATTTTGCGAGTATGGCTGGATTGGTCATTTTTGGATTCTACGAAGAATAATATTGTTTTTCTAAGTTATTTTTCAATTTAGCAAAATTACCAATAAATTCAATTGGATGTTGCTCTAAATATTTTTTAGGGCTATTGATATTGGAAAAGTACAAATTGTATTAAGTATTTGTTTAGTATAAATTTAACAAATTTTAACAAAAACCCTTAAAACAAGAAGCATTGCAAACTTTTGCAAAAACTGTCCTAATCTGTGCTAAAATTTGCATCGCTATTTAAGTACAATTATCTAATTTAACTTTTTTTTTAAGAATAAAACTTTTCATTAAAAAAGTTGAATTATAAAAATATTCTCACCTATTTTGCATAACATTTTTATAACAATATCATATTAAGTCTCGCAAAAGTGCCATTTTACCTAACTCATTTTCACTTCTTTCTTAGGTAAGTTTTATGGTAATTTTTACTTATATTCTATATAACATGGGATAGATACGTAATTGTTACAGTTTTTTCATTAACCATTTTCCAATCTTAACAAAACCTTATGAATAATCATTTGTACAGATGGTTCGGTCGCCCAATGCGACAAGGTATAGCATTGAAGTCTCTTTTGAAGACTACTTTGATGGCTATTACCATGCTTGTGTCTTTGAGTACGTTTGCTCAAGACAAAATAGTTTCGGGTAAAGTAACTGATAAATCTGATGGCTCTGGAATGCCAGGGGTATCAGTATCAGTGAAAGGTTCAAATAAAGGTACTCAAACAGATGTAAACGGTACTTATAAAATTGCTACTCCATCTAATGCTACTTTAGTTTTCTCTTTTGTAGGTTTCACTAAACAAGAAATTGCAGTAGGTACTCGTTCAGAATTGAATGTCACATTGGCTTCTGCTGATAAAGCTCTTGACGAAGTTATTGTTGTGGGTTATGGTACTACCACCAGAAAAGATGCAACGGGTGGTGTTTCTTCATTATCTGCTAAAGATTTTAATCAAGGCGTTATTTCTTCTCCTGAGCAATTATTGCAAGGTCGTGTTGCGGGTGTTCAAATGACACCAAGTAGCGGTGAGCCAGGTGCTGGGATCAACATTCGTGTGCGTGGTACTACTTCGATTCGTTCGGGTAATGGTCCTCTTTATGTTATTGATGGTATTCCTTTGGATGGAGGTTCTACTTCAGATGCTGCAGATGCGGGAGGTTTTGGTACTACTGTGGCAAAAAACCCGTTAAATTTCATGAACCCCAATGATATTGAAAATATCACGGTATTGAAAGATGCTTCGGCGGCAGCTATTTACGGAGCCAGAGGTGCAAATGGTGTTGTCTTAATTTCTACTAAGAAAGGCAAATCAGGTTCATCAAATATGTCTTTTTCGGCAAATACAAGTATTTCTTCTAATTACAAGAACTACGATGTACTTTCAACAAGCGATTTCTTAGCAAATGCAACAAAAGCTGGTTTAGATATTACTAACAAGACAATTAATGCAGGTTCAAGCACTAACTGGCAAGATCAAGTTTATCGTACTGCTGTTTCTCAAAATTATAACTTGAGTTACGGTGGTGGAAATGATAATACTAATTATTTCTTCTCATTGGGATATCAAGATCAACAAGGTACGATTAAAGATACTTACCAAAATCGTATTACGGCTCGTATCAATGCATCACACAAATTATTTGACAATAAGGTTGTTTTATCGGTAGCGATGACTACTTCTCAAGTTAAAAATAAAGATGCTGCTAACGGTACTGACGTTGGATATCAAGGAAACGTAGTAAGTAGAGCCATTCAAACGAACCCAACTTATCCAATTCAAAATGCGGACGGTTCTTATTTTACAAATGGTACCCCTGCTTTCCGTAACCCTGTTTCTTTATTGAATCAAATTGATTTAAGAACAAATACGAACAGAACGTTGATGAACGTAAATGCTTTGTGGAACATTACAAAGGATTTAGCTTTCAAAACAACAGTAGGTTTGGATAATTCAACGGGTGTAACCAGAAATAGTATTCAACCAAATACACCTGGTTTTGCGGATGCAATTCCTGGTAACCAAGGTCTTGCTAAAATTGCTAATAGATACGTTACTACTACAACTTGGGAAAATACCTTAAACTTCAAAAAAGTTATTGGTGCTTCTAAAGTTGATGCGATTGCTGGTTTCTCTTATCAGAAATTTGAAAATCAAGGAAATTATGTTCAAGCGATTTATTCAATTGCTCCTGCTGGATTTGATTTGACAAACAACTTGAACTTTGTGGATAATTCTGGTACGAACAAAGCATTCTCAGGTGGTTCAAGCAAAGCAGTTAATGATTTGCAATCATATTTTGGTCGTGTGAATTATTCTTATGCTGACAAGTATTTATTGACTGCTACGGTTCGTGTGGATGGTTCATCAAGATTTGGTATCAATAACAAATATGGTACTTTCCCATCAGTAGGTGCAGCTTGGCGTTTAGTTAACGAAGATTTTATTCCAAAAGAAATTTTCTCTGACTTGAAATTAAGAACTAACTGGGGTATCACAGGTAACCAAGAATTCCCGAACAATACTTCTTTAGCAACTTACGCTCCAAATTCAGGTGCGGGTGGTGTTAGTAAAGAAAACGTTCCAAATCCAGATATTAAATGGGAATCAACTACTGCTTATGGTGTAGGTCTTGATTTTGGTTTGATGAAAGGAAGATTGACAGGTACAATTGATTATTTCAATAAAAGTACAAACAACTTGTTGTTCCCGTTCTCAGCACCTCAGCCTGACGTTGCAACAACAAGATGGGCAAATATTCCTGCTGATATTAGAAATACAGGGGTTGAGCTTGGTTTAAATTATCAAGTAATTAATGGTAAATCATTTACTTGGGATGCCGCAGTAAATGCTACTTTCTTGAAAAATGAGGTTAGAAGATTAGACGTTGCTACCATTTATACGGGTAATTTATACGGTCAAGGCTTATCAGGTAATTTTGTACAACCAATCACACAAGGATATGCTTTGTACAGTTTCTTCTTGAAAGATTTCAAAGGATATGATGCTAAAGGAAATACAATCTTAGCGGATGGTGACCCAACCTATAAAGGAAGTCCTTTCCCTTCAGCAGTTTGGAGTTTGACAAATAATTTCACTTTTGGCGCTTGGAATGCAAGTTTGTTCATCAACGGACAATCGGGTGGATATATTTATAACAACACTGGAAATGCAGTATTGAATAGAGGTTCATTGAAACAAGGTAATAACGTTACTTATTACACACTTTCAAGTACAACAGGTCAAGATTATGGTGATGCTCCAGTAGCTTCAACGGCTTATTTAGAAAAATCTGACTTTATTCGTATCTCTAACTTCACAATTGGTCATAACGTGAAATTGCCAGCTAACAGTTTTGCTAAATCATTAAATATCTCAGTGACGGGACAAAACTTGTTGTTAATCTCAAGTTATTCAGGTTTAGATCCTGAAATTACAAACCCAATTGCTGCAAGAAATGGTATTCCTTCTTTAGGTATTGATTATATCTCTTATCCAAAAGCAAGAACATTTACTTTAGGTATTAGTGCTAATTTCTAAGAATAGTGCAACTATTTATAAGAAATTAAAAACCATATTCATAAGCTAATCGTTAATATGTAAATTTTAACAATATATTTTGTTAGAATCAACTTCATTAATCATTATCATAAATAAAAAAATGAAAAACTTTAGAAAAATACTAATTCCCTCATTAGCTACTTTATTGATAGCGGGGACAATTGGATGTAGTAAATTAGATGATGCCGTTCTTGATAAAACTAATGCTTCTGGTGCGGCAGTAGATTTACAATTAAAATCAGCTTACCAAAGTTTGGGTAGCTTTACGGATCAAGCTGCTGCTTACGCTTTATTAGAACACCCTTCTGATGAGATGCAAGGACCAACTCGTGGAGCTGACTGGGATGATAATGGTCGTTGGAGAGCATTACACCAACATACATGGTCAGGAACGGGTGACGATTTAATCAACGCATGGAATAACTTGAATAGAGGTCATGCTTTGGCAAATGAGGTTATCGGTGATAAAAGAGCTACAAAAAAGCAAGTGGCAGAAGCTACTTTCTTACGTGCTTTTTACATGTATTATACAACAGATATATTTGGACAAGTAGCTTTTAAAGATTTAGCTAACCCTGGTGCAACACCAAAAGGTTTAAGTCGTAAAGAAGCATCTGCTCAAATTATTACTGATTTGAAAGCGGTAATCGGTGATTTAGATGCTGCTACGGCAACTAATACAGGTACTGCAACGAAAGAAGCCGCTAATTTCCTTTTAGCGAAAACTTATTTGAACAACGCTGTATTCTCGCAAGATCCAACAAGTCCTGCTGGACCATTCACTTTTGCGAAAGCGGATATGGATGCAGTAGTTGCTTCAGCTGATGCAATTATTACAGGTGGTAGATATACTTTGACGCCAAACTATTTTGATAACTTCCACTGGGAAAATACAGCAAGATCGAAAGAGTTAATTTTTGTAATTCAGAATGATGCAGGTCAAAGTCTTAATAATAACTCTTCGCCAAGAAACCGTTATTATATGACAACGCACTACAACCAAACGCCAAGTGGTTGGAATGGATTTACTACTTTAGCTGATTTTTATAGTAGTTTTGATTCAAAAGATAGTCGTATCGGTGGTTCAATCCCAGGGTTGACTGACGTGAAAGGTTTACGTGCAGGCTTCTTGATTGGACAACAATATGGTGAAGGTGGCGTTGCATTGAAAGATAGAGCGGGTAATCCATTAGTGTTTACAGCAGATATCGATTTGAAAACTGCTGGTGAAGTAAACGGTATTCGTGTTATCAAATACCCTGCTGACTTAAATAACATTGATGCTCCTGCAAATGATTATGTATTCTTCCGTTATGCTGACGTATTGTTAATGAAAGCTGAAGCATTGCACAGAAGTGGAAACTCGGCTGCTGGTTTAACAATTGTTAACTCATTAAGAACTGCTCGTGGTGCTACTGCATTAGCTTCTTTAACTGATGCTAATTTATTGGCTGAACGTGGACGTGAAATGTACTGGGAAGGATGGAGAAGAAATGACCAAGTCCGTTTTGGTACATTCTTAGCTCCTGTACAAAACCGTACAACAGCTTCTCCTGCTTTCCGTGTTGTTTTCCCTCTTCCACAAAAAGAACTGGAAATCAACTCGAACTTGAAACAAAACTTTGGATATTAATATCTAACGAAATGTAATTAATAAAAAAATGCTCGTTTAGACGGGCATTTTTTTATTAATTACATTTCGTTTACCAATTAATTAAAATAACACAAATCATGACTTTGTACGCTAAATTTTCAATAAAAATCCTGATGGTATTGCTTGTATCAGGTATTTTAAATGCTTGCACTTCAAACGATGTAAATAGTGAAGAAGATTTACAAGTATATCAAAATATCTATCAATCTTTGAAAACTAACCAATCTCGGTTTGATATTAAATTAGATGGAAAAGAATTTTATCAACCTGAAAGCATTTTTAGTGGGCATCTTGAAATTGTCCATAATTCATTCACCATTAATTTTTCTGATCAATATGAGAGTAATATGATGATTCATTTTGGTGGATATGAATGGTACAAAGATCGTCCCGTGAAAGTTAAAATTAGATTGGATAATGGCTACTCTTCCAATGTGATGATAGGAAGAATTAAGAATAAAGCTGAGCAATTGGGAGAAGGATATTTGATGTCGGAAGGAACAATAACCATCAAAACGCTTACCAAGGAAAAGATAGTAATGGTGATTGAGGGGAAAGCAAAAAAATATCCAAAAGTGGATGTTTCTGACCCATCTTTGGAGGTGAAAGGTATCGTAGTTTGCAAAAGTCCCAACATTGATTTTTTGAGTATTGATGAAAAATCGGCATTTTATGGTCAATAACCTTGAATTCATTAACACACGCTGATTAAAACCTATTCCCTAATCCATTTATGAAATCGCACGCATTACAGGTAGCCTTATTTTTTCTACTTTTTTCCCAAACGGTTACAGCCCAAAAAACATTTTCACTAAGAGGAAATGTAAAAAATGCTGAAACTGGTAAACCCTTAGTAGGAGCTGCCATTTCGCTCGATACTAAAAAGACGGGGATTCTAACGGATTCATCGGGGAACTTCTATTTGCGTATTCCAGAGGACGATTATGTAGTGAAAGTTTCATTTGTGGGCTATAAACCTTTTCGGAAATTTATAAAATTAGATAAAAATTTTAACCTGCCAGTAGTACTTGAGGATGTAACTAAGCAATTAGAAGAAGTAATTGTGTCAAGTATTTCAACCCGAAGCAATATTCTTACGCCTTCATTAGGTGTTTCTTTGTTGAGTATAAAAGGGATTAAGAAAATACCAGCGATGATGGGCGAAGTGGATATTTTGAGAAGTCTGCAAACATTACCTGGCGTTTCATCGGTGGGTGAAGGAGCCAATGGTTTAAATATTAGAGGAGGAGCGGTTGACCAAAATTTGATTTTTATTGATGATACACCAATTTTCAATCCTACACATCTTTTTGGCTTGTTTTCTGTGTTCGCTTCGGACGCAATTCGTGAATTAGAACTGTATAAGGGAGGTATTCCAGCCCGTTTTGGTGGAAGAACAGCCTCCGTTTTAGATATAAAAATGATTGAACCAAGTCTCGAAAAATTTCGATTCGAGGGTGGTGTTGGACCAATTTCCAATCGCTTATTAATTGAAGTGCCACTGATTAAAAACAAATTATCGATTTTGGGAGCGGGTAGAGTTTCGTTTAATGATTTTTGGTTTAAGACTTTTGCGCCTGATAATCTAAAAAATACAAGGGCCAATTTTTACGATATAGCCAACAAGGTTTTTTATAAACCCAACGCTCAAAACACGATTTCACTATCCACGTATTTTAGTCAGGATTTTTATCGGGTAGATTCCTTATTTAGCCTTGAAAATGTTATTGCCAAACAAACGGATTTTAGATACGGACACACCAACGCTTCTCTGAAATGGAATCATTATTTCAATCCTAAAACCAGTTTGGAGGTTTTAGGGGCATATAGTAATTATAAAACGGTTACAGAATCGCCCGATTCAGTAAATCGGATTGATTTGAAGAATAGTATTGAATACAAAAACTTTAAAATAAATGTTGATCATACATTTAGAGAAAAGCATCGAGCAAATTTTGGGGTTAGTGCCGTTCAGTACAATTTGAGCCCCGGAGTATTAAATAAGGATGTTGTTTCAAAGATTTCTACGATTGAATTGGCGACGGAAAAATCTTTAGAAATGTCAATTCATGCCGATGATGAATTTAAAGTAAATGAAAAATTGACCGTTCAATATGGATTGCGATATACGCAATTTTTGAATTTAGGGCCATCCGAAATTAGGAAATATCAAGCCGATGAGCCAAGATCATCCATCACTTTAATTTCCTCCGAAAAAAAAGAGGGAGTTATCAAATCTTACGGAGGATTTGAGCCAAGAATTACAGCGGTTTACGTATTCGACCCCGTGACTTCGATGAAGTTTGGCTATAATAGAATGCAACAATTTTTGAATTTAATCACCAATAATACCACACCACTGCCCACTTCTCGTTGGAAAATTTCCGATGAAAATATTTTGCCACAAATAAGCGATTTCGTTTCATTAGGATATTTCAAAACGTGGAATGATAACGTTTGGGAAGCATCTTTAGAAACTTATTTCAGAGATACCAAAAACACGATTGATTACATTTCTGGCGCTAATTTACAGTTGAATCCCACGATTGAGACGCAACTTTTGCAAGGACGTGGGCGTTCTTATGGAGCAGAGTTTATGATATCGAAAAAGAAGGGAGAGTTGACGGGCTGGGTTAGTTATACTTTTGCTCGGTCGTTTCAATTAACGAATGGAATTTATCAAGAACAAAGAATTAATAGCGGAAATTGGTATGCTTCAAACTACGACAAACCGCATTCGGTCAATATTGTTTTGAACGCAACGCCCGACAAGCACAATAGTTTTTCGTTCATTTTTGCCTACAATACGGGCCGTCCTTTTTCGTCACCCACGGGTACATACACGCTTGATGGACAACAATTGCCACTTTATACGGCCAGAAATAATGACCGTATTCCCGACTATCATCGTCTTGATTTTTCGTGGACAATTACGAATCCAAGTATGAAGGAAAAACGCTGGGAGGGAAGTTGGATTTTTACGGTTTATAATATTTATGGTCGTTCAAATCCATATTCTGTATTTTTTACAAATGGAAAAAGTGGTACAAGGGTTTATCAACTAAGTGTTTTTGCTTCGCCATTGGTTTCATTAGCCTATAATTTTAAATTCAGATGAAAAATATAAAACATTTAATCATATATCTTACCATGATGACATTTGGCATGTTGTCGTGCGTAACTGAAATAACTGATTTTGAGCAAATTGATAATAATAGTTTTCTCACGGTTGAGGCAAATCTATCTAATCAGGAAGGGGCTCAAAGGGTTATCGTTTCTTATTCATCGCCGAGTATTAGCGTAAATGTTGAAAATAAACCCGTCGTTAAGGCTTTGATTTTTATCACTGATGATAAAGGTGGACGAGTAAATCTGACCGAAATTGTGGATGGAATCTATGAAACGACTGCCAATTATAAAGGAATTGTGGGTAATAGCTATACTTTGCACATCAATTTGCCCAATGGGAAGAAGTACGAATCTACGCCCGAAAAGATGATTTCCGTTCCTGCCATTGATAAAGTCAACTATAATTTTGTGGTAAAAACGAATTATTCTTTGAAAGATGCCAGAAGCGTAGGATTTGATGTAACCCTTGATTTTACAGATTCGCCAGAGCCCAATCAATATTATGAATGGAAATGGACGCATTATGAAAGAACCGTTTATTGTGCCAAATGCAGTTTGGGCTACGATTACAGTTTAAGTAAATGTAGCACTACCCCTAATTATCCCTACGGACAAAATTCGCCCGAAATAATCAATTATAAATGTGGTGAGCAATGTTTTGATGTGTCGTTTAATCCAACTTATAATATTCTATCGGATAATCTTTTGAATGGCCAACAAATTTCAAATTATCCAATTGCCAGAGTGCCTTACGATGGTAGAACAATGTACTATTTGAAAATTGAACAAAGAGCTATTTCACAAAAAATGTATCGTTATTTAAGGAGTATAAAAGACGTTACACAAGGCTCTGGGACACTATTTGACGTACCCGCCGAAACACAACTGAGCCCCAATATGTTTTCGGTAGATAATCCAAATGAAAAAATATTAGGTGCTTTTGAAGTCTTTGGGTCGGAAGAAAGACTAATTTATATTGATAGACTGGTAGGTTCGGATCGGTATTCTCCCGTAACTACCCCTGATTTTGGCAGAGAATTACCTCCACCGCCTGGATCGATTAATGGACCAAGAGCTAATTGTGTAGAAGGAAAATATCGCTCGACCAAAGAACCCAAAAATTGGAAAGATTAGATTTATTAAAAATAATGAACAAAAAACTAACCACATATTTTAACTTAGGGTGTCTTATCATCATTCCATTACTTTCGGCTTGCAACAGAGAAAAAACCCTTTTCCAAAAAATTAGCCCCGAAGAATCAGGAATTACTTTCACTAATCAAGTTACCGAATCCGAAAAAGAAAATATTCTCAACTATGAATATTTCTATAACGGCGGTGGTGTAGCTTCGGGAGATTTTAATAATGATGGACTCGTTGATTTGTATTTTACTGGAAATCAAGTAGATAACAAGTTGTACCTTAATATAGGGGCGCTCAAATTTAAAGATATTACCGAAAAATCAGGTACATCTGGACGGAAAAATGGATGGAAAACGGGCGTAAGTGTGATAGACATCAATGCCGATGGCTGGTTGGATATTTACGTCTGTTATTCGGGTTTGCGGGATTCTACTTTAAGGAAAAACCAATTATTTATCAATAATCATAACCTCACATTCTCCGAAAAAGCATCCGAATACGGTCTTGACGATTCGGGCTATTCTACCCAAGCTGCTTTTTTAGATTACGATTTAGATGGCGATTTAGACTGTTTTTTGGTCAATCATAATTTGGCGGGTTATCAGCGAAAAGAAGCTTCGGTGATGCGAAATGCGTATGATTATAATGCAGGAGATAAGCTGTTTAGAAATGACGGAAATAAACGATTTACGGATATTTCCAAAGAAGCGGGTATCAAATGTAATCCGCTTGGCTTTGGTTTGGGTGTAATGGTTTCGGATATCAATAAAGATGGTTATCCAGATATTTATGTAACCAACGACTACGTAGAAGATGATTATTTGTACATAAATCAGCAAGGAAAATCGTTCAAAGATGAGCTTCGTGAAAGAATCTCGCATACTTCATATTCCTCGATGGGCGTGGATATTGCCGATATCAATAATGATGGATTGAGCGATATTTTTACGTTGGATATGCTTCCTGAGAGTAATTCAAGACAGAAATTGTTGCTTTGGGCGGATAATTGGAATACTTATCAAGCGCAATTACAGAATGGTTTTTGGCACGCCAATATGCGAAATATGTTGCAGATGAACCAAGGAAATGGGGGATTTTTGGAAATTGGGCAATTGGCAGGTGTATCAAATACGGATTGGAGTTGGGGAACGCTTTTGGCAGATTTCGACATGGACGGCTACAAAGATATTTTTGTCAGCAATGGCATTGGACGGGATTATACCAATGCCGACTTTATCAAATATTTTAACGACGAAGAATCGACTGGTTCGCAAAAGCCACTCTTAGAACAGGTTAAATTGATGCCTACGAGCCAAACCAAGAATTATATTTTTAAGAATAACCAAAACTCAAATAACCCAACGCCTCAATTCACGAATGAGCAGAAAAGTTGGGGTTTTGACGAATCAACCGTGGCGAGTGGGTGCGTATATGTGGACTTGGATAATGACGGAGATTTAGAAATCGTTACCAATAATTTGAATGAGCCTTCTCGCATTTATCAGAATACGCAACAAGAAAATAATCCCAAGAAATACCTTAAAGTTAAACTCAAAGGGGCGCTTCAAAATCCATTTGGAATTGGAGCAACTATTACGGTCAAGGCTAATAAAAATGTCCAAATGCAAGAAGTTTCGCCGACGCATGGCTTTCAGTCGAGTAGTATAGCAGATTTACTTTTTGCCTTATCTGAGGATACTAAAGCGTGTGAAATTACAATTCGATGGGTTGATGGAAAAACGCAGATTTTAGATAAAATAGGTGTAAATCAAACAATTACGATTGATTATTTGAAGGCTACGAATAAGATTATCAAACCCATTCCTATTGTTAATTCATTATTGACAGCTACTGAATCCATCGATTATCAACACACTATTTCTCCAACTAATAATTTTGACCGTCAGATAATGTTGCCAACGCAATATTCTTATTCAGGCCCTAAAATGGCGGTGGGTGATATAAATTTGGATGGAATTGATGATATTTTTATCTGTGGAAATAGAGAAACAAAGGGTGGATTTTTTAGTGATATAGATGCTCTAAAATTTAAAATTTTGGGAATTCAGCCACATAACAATCAAGATGCCGTTATCCAAGATTTCAACGGAGATAAATTTCCCGATTTATATATTGCCAATGGAAATTACGCCAATGCCCAATTCATAGAACAAAATGATGAATTGTGGCTGAATGATGGCAAAGGTAATTTCAAACAAGCTGATTTACCCGAAGACCAAATTAATAGTTTATGTGTGAAAACGCTCGATTTTGACCGTGATGGAGACGTGGATTTATTTGTAGGTGGACATATAAAGCCCAATAATTTTCCATTTTCAGAAGAAAGTTTTCTCTATCAAAACGATGGAAAAGCACATTTTTCAAAAATACCTTTGGGTGATTTGGGTTTAGTAACTGATGCAACCACCATGGATGTGGATGGTGATAAATATCCAGAAATTATCGTAGTAGGTGAATGGATGGAACCCATAATTCTAAAAAATAATAAAGGTAAAATATCAAAATCAGTTACTCAGCCACTCACAACTTTAAAAGGTTGGTACAATACTCTTGAAAAGGCTGATTTGGATAATGATGGAGATGAAGATTTAATTTTGGGAAATCTTGGTACAAATACCCAAATAAAGGCATCAGAAGCGGAACCCGCTTCGTTAATTTATAATGATTTCGACCAAAACGGCACGACGGATTTCTTCATGAATTACTATATTCAAGGCAAATCCTATCCTTGTTATTCAAGGGATGAAGTGGCGGAACAAATGCCTATTTTGAAAAAGAAATTTCCAAATTATAGTACATTTTCTGAAGCAACGATAGAAGATGTTTTTGAGGCAAATGTCTTAGAAAAAGCGAATAAAAAGGAAATTACGAATTTGAAAACCTTAATTTTGGAGAATAAAAAAGGAGAATTTATTCCTCACGAATTGCCAATACAAGCTCAAAATGCGCCTGTTTACGCAATTCTGGCGGAAGATTTTAACCATGATGGCAAAAAAGATTTACTGCTGATGGGCAATAATAGCAAGTTCAGATTAAGAATTGGAAAAGTTGATGCCAATACGGGACTGATGCTTTTGAACAAAGGCAATTTTAACTTTGAAAGTCTTTCGCCTCAGCAATCAGGCGTGTATGTACGGGGTGATGTGCGTTCGGTGAAACGAGTAGGAAATAAAATTCTGGTGGGTGTTTGTGAAGGGAAAGTACAGGAATATGAATCAAACAACAACCGCTGACAGGGTGAGAAGCCGCTGTCAGGGTTGAATTTCAAGATAAAAAATAACCATTTTTATAAATAAAATTCCAAATTTAGATTTATTAAAACATTGATAATAAGCGATTTATCTATGTTTCCTAATGTTATCTATATGGTTGCAATCAAATGAAAAAATTAACCTTTTTGCTTATCGGATTCATTACTTTTTCCTGTAATCAAAAACCAACTGATACCCTTTTTGAAGAATTACCCGCCTCAGTAACTGGCGTGGATTTTGTCAATAAAAGTCTCGAAAAAGACAATTTTAACATTTTCAAATACCGTAATTTTTATAACGGTGGTGGCGTGGCGATTGGTGATGTCAATAATGATGGTTTTGCCGATATCTTCTTGACTTCTAACTTCGAGCAGAATAAACTATATCTTAATAAAGGCAATAAAAATGGCGAATCTATGCAATTTGAGGATGTTACAAGCCAAGCAGGAATCGTTAATAAAAAATTCTGGAGTACGGGCGTAACCTTCGCTGATGTGAATGGAGACGGTTTTTTGGATATTTATGTTTGTAATTCTGGGAGTAGAGACGAACGTGGGAACCAATTATACATCAATAATGGCGTAAAAAATGGTAAGGTAACATTCACCGAGAAAGCGAAAGAGTACGGCTTGGAAGACGGTGGATTTTCAACGCACGCTGCCTTTTTTGACTACGACCGTGATGGCGATTTGGATATGTATTCGCTCAATAACAGTTTTACACCAATGGATAGATTGGGATATGCTAATTTGAGAAACGAACGGGATAAATTGGGTGGAGATAAATTATTCAGAAATGATAACGGCCATTTTACGGATGTGTCTGAAAAAGCAGGTATTTATGGAAGTTTAATCGGCTTTGGTTTGGGCATTACCATTGGCGATGTCAACAATGATAATTGGTTGGATATTTATATTTCAAATGACTTTTACGAACGAGATTATCTGTACATTAACCAAAAGGATGGTACTTTCAAAGAGGATTTAGTGAATGAAATGCAACATATCAGCTTGTCGTCGATGGGTGCTGATATTGCGGACATAAACAACGATGGAAATCTTGATATTTTCGTAACAGATATGCTGCCCGAAGGCGATGAAAGACTGAAAAAAACGACCACTTTTGATGGTTATGACCTTAATGAATTTAAGGTAAAGCAAGGTTATCATTATCAATCGGCTCGTAATATGTTGCATATTAATAATGGCGATAATACTTTTTCGGAATGTGGACAAATGGCGGGTGTTCACGCAACGGATTGGTCGTGGGGAGCCTTGATGTTCGACATGGATAATGACGGGCAAAAAGACCTTTTTGTGGCAAATGGTATTAATAAAGACCTCACCGACCAAGACTACGTAGCATTTTTAGGAGATGCCCGAAATATGCAACAAGCCCTTGAAAATAAGTCGTTTAACTCCCGTGAATTTATTGACAAAACACCTTCAACGCCCATTCCGAATTATGCTTTTCGGAATAAAGGGGCTTTAAAATTTGAAAATGTGAGTCAAAGTTTTGGTTTGGATAAAGCGGGTTTTTCCAACGGTTCTTCCTACGGTGATTTGGATAATGATGGCGATTTGGATTTGGTCGTGAACAACAATAATGCGCCCGTTTCCATTTATCGAAATAAAGAAAATGAAACCTTGAAAAATCATTATCTCCGAGTGAAATTGAAGGGAACGGCCAAGAATTTAGATGGAATTGGTTCAACCGTAAAAGTGTATCAAAATGGAAATTTTCAGACTTTACAACAAATGCCAAATCGGGGATTTCAATCTTCGGTCGATTTAACGATGAATTTTGGTTTAGGTCAAAATGCTGCGATAGATTCTTTGGTAATCGTTTGGAATGACGATAAAAAGCAAGTCATTAAATCGCCCAAAGCTGACCAATTATTAGTGTTAAATTATCAAAAAGCCGACCAAATTTTTAAGTTTATTCCTCCAATTATCTCAACGCAATTTACGGACATTACTGCTCAAACGCTTGATTTCAAGCACATTGAAAATGATTTTGTGGATTATAATCGTGATATTTTATTGCGACAAAAATACTCCACCGAAGGCCCAGCCTTGGCAATTGGCGATGTCAATGGCGATGGTTTAGACGATGCTTATATTGGCGGTTCTCAAGAACATCCCAAATTTTTATACATTCAACAAAAGAATGGAAAAATGCTTCCTGCCAAAACGGAAGCCTTTAATCGGGATAATTATTTAGAAATCGTTGATGCCATTTTCTTTGATGCCGATAATGACAAAGACCTTGACTTATACGTAGTTACGGGTAGCAACGAGTACGAGCCAGATGCTCTACAACTCCGTGACCGTCTGTATATGAATGATGGCAAAGGGAATTTTACTGAAAATCAAAATCTTCCTGCTATCCTTGCCAGTGGTTCATGCGTAAAAGCGGGAGACTATGACCATGATGGCGACCTCGATTTATTTGTGGGTTCAAGATTAATTCCCTCACAATATGGAAGAAATCCTACCTCTACGCTTTTGCAAAATGATGGTAAAGGGAATTTTAAAGATGTGAGTAAAACGATTTTGGGAGATGCTCAAAATTTAGGAATGATTACGGATGTTGCTTGGTTGGATACCGACGGAGATAAATTTCCAGAATTAATTTTAGTGGGCGATTGGATGCCCGTAACGATTTTGAAAAATACAAAAGGAAGTTTCAATATTGCTAACAAAACAGAGATGCCAGTTTCCAATGGTTGGTGGAATTGTATTCAGGCCGTAGATGTGGACGAAGATGGCGATATGGATTTTGTGTTGGGAAATCTTGGCTTGAATAATAACTTCAAAGCCTCTGAAAATGAACCAGTTGAGTTATACGTCAATGATTTTGACCGTAACGGAACCATCGAGCAAATTATTACTTGTTTTCGTCAAGGAAAAAGTTGTCCTGCTATCTTGAAAGGTGATTTGCAGAAACAAGTTCCAACCATAAAACAGAAATTTTTGAAGTTTTCGGACTACGCAAAGGCCTCCATCAATGATTTATTCACGGATGCACAAATGGAAGGCAAAACGCTTCAAATGGTCAATAATACCCAATCTTCGTTTTTGATAAATGAAGGTAATGGAAAATTTACGCTCAAAGTCCTACCGCAAGAAGCTCAAGTCTCGCCCATTAATAGCATTCAGACGATAGACTATAACAAAGACGGACATCAAGATATCCTTTTAGTCGGAAATTTCTACGATAATATTCCAGAAATTGGTAGATACGATGCCAATTACGGAATCATTTTGGCAGGAAAAGGCAAAGGGAATTATACCGTTCAAACTTCAAAACAAACAGGTTTTTTTACAAAAGGGCAAGTCCGTAAAATGCTTATTATCAATGGTTTAGGCGGTAAAAAAGAAATTGTTTTAGTAAAAAATAATGAGAAGGCCCAGGTGTTTGGGGTGAAGTAATTGAAATAAACTTTAGAAAAATGCGAAAGCAAATAAAATATATCCTAATCACGCTCATAATTCCAACGCTATTTTCCTGCCAAAAAGCAACGGAAGATATAAAGCTGTTTGAAAAAATACCCAGTTCTGAAACGAATATCACTTTTAGCAATAATTTAACTGATACAAAAGACTTCGGAATTTTGGATTATCTCTATTTTTATAATGGCGCAGGCGTAGCTTCTGGCGATATAAATAATGATGGTTTGGTAGATTTATTCTTTGTATCCAACCAAGGAGAAAATAAATTATACCTCAATAAAGGCGATTTACGATTTGAAGATATTAGTCAAAAAGCGAGCATCAAAGGAAATGCCGATTGGAAAACGGGCGTAACGATGGCGGATGTCAACGGTGATGGATTTTTAGATATTTACGTTTGTGCCGTTGGAAAATACAAAGGACTCAAAGGAAAGAATGAGTTGTATATTAATAATGGAGACGGTTCGTTGCCACGATTTTCAGAACAAGCGCAAGAATATGGTTTAGATTTCGCTGGTTTTTCAACCCAAGCCGCTTTTTTCGACTACGATAAAGACGGTGACCTCGACTGTTTTCTCCTAAATCATGCAGTACATACCTCACGTTCGCACGGAAATGTAAGTACACGAACCGAGAAAGATGCAGAAGCAGGCGATTATTTATTTGAAAATGTCGATGGGAAATTCCAAGATGTGACTGAAAAATCAGGCATATTTCAGGCAACAATGGGTTATGGTTTAGGCGTTGCCATTGCGGATGTGAATAATGACGGATGGGAAGATATTTATGTGAGTAATGATTTTCACGAAGATGATTATTTGTATATTAATCAGAAAAGTGTAGATGGTTCTTCTCGACGATTTGCTGAAGAAGGTAGAATTCGCATGAAACATACCAGTCGGTTTTCAATGGGGTCGGATATTGCGGATATTAACAATGATGGCTTTTTAGACGTGATGACGCTGGATATGTATCCCGAAGACGAAACGGTTGAAAAAAGCTCGGCGGGTGAAGATCCATTGGATATTTTTCTCCACAAATTAGAGTTTGGGTATTTTTATCAATATAGTCGCAATTGCTTACAATTGAATCAGGGTGGGCGGAATTTTATCGATATTGCGGCGTTGGCGGGTGTCGTTTCTACCGATTGGAGTTGGAGCGTTTTGATGAATGATTTTGATGGTGATGGACTGAAAGATATTTTTGTTGCCAACGGAATTGTGCGTCGCCCGAACGACCTCAACTATATCAAATACACTATTGGCGATAATGTTCAGAATGGTTTTGACCAAAAGGCTTTGGCATTAATGCCCGAAGGAAAGGTTCATAATTACATTTTCAAGGGAAATACTTCGCTACAATTTGAAGATAAATCTATGTCTTGGGGATTTGAGGAGGCAAATATTTCCAACGGAGCCACGTATGCGGATTTGGATAATGACGGAGATTTAGAAATTATTACTAATAATATCAACGAAGAAGCGACGATTTACAAAAACCAAAATATTGAAAAATTACAAAATACTTTCAGTAAAATTAATTTGAAAGGGGAGAGTAAAAACACGTTTGGCGTAGGGGCGAAAGTGATTATCAAAGCCAATAGCATGGAACAAACCCAGCAAAATATGCCAACTCGTGGATTTATGTCGGCAGTTGCGCCAATTTTGACTTTTGGCTTAGGAAAAAATACTACATTGATTGATACCGTCAAAGTAATTTGGGAAAGCGGTAAAGTGCAAATTTTGACGAAAGTAAAACCGAATACAACTTTGACCTTGTATGAGAAAGATGCTCAATTGCCAATCTCAAAATCCGATAAATTACCAATATTTACTTTTGAAGAAATTTCCAACAAATTAAACATCAATTTCACCCACAAAGAAAACCAATATTTCGACTTTACTCGTGAGTCGTTGATGCCGTTTAAGGTTTCGACGGAAGGCCCAAAAATGGCAATTGGCGATGTAAATGGCGATGGAAAAGATGATTTGTATTTGTGCGGAGCGAGAAATCAGGCGGGAGAATTGTATTTGCAAAATACTTCGGGTTTTTCTCCTTCAAAACAAGTAGGTTTTCAAGAAGACATCATTTTTGAAGATGTGGACGCTGTTTTCCTGGATATTGATAATGACAAAGACCTTGATTTATACGTGGTTTCGGGTGGAAATGAGTTCTCGGGAAATAGTGTCGAGCAATTCGACCGTGTGTATCGCAATGATGGGAAAGGGAATTTTACGAGAGATAAAAATGCTCTTCCGCCCATGTTTACGAATAAATCTTGCGTAAAACCTTTTGACTTTGACAAAGATGGAGATTTAGACCTTTTTGTGGGTGGGCGAGTAGTACCTTTCAATTACGGAAAAACGCCAAAATCATATTTATTGGTGAATAATGGCAAGGGGATTTTTGTGGATAAAACCAAAGCATTAGCACCCGAAATAGAAACCTCAGGCATGGTTACCAATGCTATTTGGGCAGATACCGATAACGACGGAGACACAGATTTAACCGTGATTGGCGATTGGATGCCAATTCAAACCTACCAAAATACAAAGGGAAAATTCAAAATAGTAGATAATGGATTAACTGAAAATACGGGTTTTTGGCAAGGAATTGTTGCCAACGATTTTGATCGAGACGGCGACATTGATTTTGTCGTTGGAAACTTAGGAACGAATACCAAATTCAGGAAAAACCTAACAGGAAATATTTTGAAAATGTACGTAAAAGACATTGATAAAAATGAAAGTGTAGAACAAATTTTGGTGTATAATCGGGGAGAGAAATGGTATCCAGTCGCAACAAAGGACGAAATGGGCAAGCAAATTCCGAGTATTATCAATAAACATTTTACCGATTATTCGCAATATGCAGGAAAAGAAATCAGCGATTTGCTAACTTCTGATGAATTGGACGGAACTGAAGAAAAACAAATAAATACCTTTGAATCAGTTTATATAGAAAACATAGGAGGCAATAAATTTAAGTTGAAACCATTGCCAATGTTAGCCCAAACTTCTAAAGTAATGGCCTTATTATTAGATGATTACGACGGAGATGGTATCAAAGATATAATTGTTGGCGGTAATTTTTACGGCTCAAATATGTACCAAGCACGTTACGATGGCAGTTATGGTTTAATTCTAAAAAGTGACGAGAAAGGTAACTTTAAATCTGTTATTCCAAGCCAAAGTGGTTTACTATTGAATGACGAAATACGTGATATGCAGATAATTAAGGTAAATAAATTGCCCTGTTATTTAATTGCTCGAAATAATAATACTTTACAAGTTTTTACCAAAAAGTAACGCAGATTTTGTCAGGGATGCCCAATCTGTCCGTAATACCAAAATATAGACTTGGCATCCCCGACAAAGTCTGTGCTACTAATCACAATGAAAAACAAAAAACTTATTCTTTGGTCGCTGACGGTTGCGTTAAGTGGCTTTTTATTCGGTTTAGATACCGCTGTAATTTCTGGAGCAGAGCAAAAAATCCAAGCGCTATGGTCATTGAGCAATACGTTGCACGGTTTTGCTATTGCGATTGCTTTGTACGGAACCGTATTTGGCGCAGCTTTTGGCGGTTGGTTTGCCGATAAATTAGGAAGAAAAAGAGCGTTATTTTGGTTGGGAGCGTTATTTTTCGTTTCAGCTGTGGGTTCAGCCGTTGCCCAAGACGTTTATACTTTTATGGTTTTTCGTTTTATTGGCGGTTTGTGCATTGGAGCGTCTTCGGTGGTTTCACCTTTGTACATTTCAGAAATTGCTCCCGCCAAAAAACGGGGTTTTCTCGTTGCTTTATTCCAATTTAATATCGTTTTTGGAATTATGATTGCCTACGTTTCAAACTACTTTTTCCAAGCGTTAGGTGGTGAAAGCGATTGGCGTTGGATGTTGGGAATCGTCGGAATTCCATCTTTGATTTTTACGGGATTGACCTTATTAATTTCCGAAAGTCCACGTTGGTTAATTCTTCAAAAAAATGACATTGAAACTGCCAAAGCGGTTTTAAATGAAATTGACCCAGAAACTGCCGATTCTACTTTGGCTTCAATTCTTCAGTCACAGCAAAATAATATTAAGTTAGGGAATGTAACTTTCTTCTCAAAAAAATACGCTTTCCCGATTTTACTCGCATTTTTGATGGCATTTTTTAATCAAGTTTCAGGAATTAATGCCATTATTTATTATGCTCCGAGGGTTTTTGAAATGTCAGGTTTGGGAAAAGCTACGGCTTTACTTTCATCGGTCGGAATTGGACTTATTAATTTGATTTTCACCATGTTAGGCGTTTCTTTGATTGACAAATTTGGTCGTAAAACATTGATGTATATTGGCTCAATTGGCTATATTATTTCATTGACTTTAATTGCCAGAGCATTTTATGTACAACAATTTGACGGAATGTCATTCTTTTTGTTTGCCTTCATTGCGGCTCATGCCATCGGACAAGGTGCGGTGATTTGGGTATTCATTTCAGAGATTTTTCCAAACGAAGTACGTGCCTCGGGGCAGGCTTTCGGAAGTTTAACACACTGGGTTTTTGCGGCCATTATTACCAATATTTTCCCCTATTTTGCTGGCCAATTTGGTGGAACACCCATTTTTATGTTCTTCACCGTAATGATGGTTTGCCAATTATTGTACGTTTGGTTCTTGATGCCAGAAACAAAAGGTGTGGCTTTAGAAGAAATGGATTTATCAATTAATAATTAACAGTTGATAATTGACAATTAAAATATCAGGTAAACAAAAATGCCGATTTGGAACTATTAATTCCAAATCGGCA
Source organism: Arcicella sp. (assembly GCF_964672035.1). Lineage (NCBI taxonomy): Bacteria > Pseudomonadati > Bacteroidota > Cytophagia > Cytophagales > Flectobacillaceae > Arcicella > Arcicella sp. The sequence goes on along the minus strand of NZ_CBABQS010000049.1, from coordinate 3,367 downwards.
TTTTTTATCGTTCATCGCCCATCATTCAAACATCAAATACAAGGTAACTGTATGACTATTAAGTCGTTGTATATCTCTTGCGTAAGGATTATTATTGGTTGGTGTAATAAACATATTGGTTATGCCATGTGAAAAACGAAGTTCAGGTGTGAATTTGAAATACTTGAAAAATTGTTCAAATCCAATACCATATTCCAGCGATAAATCGCCCGTTTTGGTATCTAATCTTCTTGTTGAAGCTGCATTTTTTCTAACATTTGCTTCAATTCCAATCTTGAAACCCGCATCCACAAACATCCTCGAATTGCCTCTCCTTTGCGATTTATATTTCAATAAAAGCGGAATTTCCAACCACGTGGATTCACGGAGTTCAGCGGGAAAATCAGGAGAATTATTAAAGCGATAATCAACCTCACGTCCGTACAAGGCAATATTCATCCCCGTCTTAAAATCAAGCCTATCGGATAATTTGAAATTTACCAAACCGCCCACTTGAAAAGCAAAATTCCCTGACGAAACAATGGTTACGGCTGAATCGGTAGCACTTCCCGAACCAAAATTCTTACTATGATAAACATTAAATCTTGATGAGCCAAAACCAAAAAGGAAGCCAAAATGGACCGTTTTATCATCGTAAAATTCATCATAGATTCGTTTATACTCATATTTTTGAGCGGATGAACGATGAGATAATCCAGCCATTAAAATACAGGTAAAAACCACAAAAAGAATTACTTTCTGCCTATATAAATGGTACTGATGCCAAATGTGAGTGGTAAACATTGAGTGTTGTTAAAGCCTGCACGGTGAAATACCTTCATAAATTCGTCTCCTTCTGGAAATGCTTGTACCGAGTCATACAAGTAAGTATAGGCGGAAGTGTCCTTCGAGACAATTTTGCCAACGGTAGGCAGAATATTTTTGAAATAAAAATTATACAATTGTTTCATTGGAAACTTCTGAGGTTTTGAAAATTCCAAAACGATACAAGTTCCTCCTGATTTCATCACACGGCACATATCAGTCAATCCTTTTTCGAGGTTTTCAAAGTTCCGTACTCCAAAGCTAACGATAACGGCATCAAAAGTATTGTCTTCAAATTGCAATTTTTCCGAATCACCGCTTTGTAAAGTTATGACAGATTCCATGCGAAGTTTCTTGATTTTTTCACGACCAAAACTCAACATTCCTTCCGAAATATCCACGCCCACGATTTTATCTGGTTTCAACGCCAAAGCCTCAATCGCAAAATCGCCCGTACCCGTAGCAATATCCAAAATGGTTTTTGGTTGTGCTTTCTTTAATAATTTGATGGCTTTTTTTCGCCACAAAATATCAATTCCTCCACTCAATAAATGATTCAAAAAATCATATTTGGGTGAAACATTATCAAACATTTGAGCCACTTGCTCTTTCTTAGAAGCATCTTGCTCTTTATATGGAACGACAGTCATGTGTAATACGAACAGCTTTGTCCGTTTTTATTAATTCAATATATCAAAATTACAATACACTGCTTAGATAACCCCTCATTTAAAAAGATTGTTTCTCGAAAACCCCGTTTTGTAACATTAATCGTAAATTGGAAAACAATCATCACCCTCAAAACAATCAAATTATTTATGTACAACATGGGACTTTACATTTTAGCGTTCTTCTTTACCGTAGGCGGTATTTACCACTTCGTTAAACCCAAATTTTACCTTTATGTGATGCCTCCTTACATCCCAAATCATAAATTTATGGTATTATTGAGTGGTATAACTGAAGTTATTTGTGGCGTAGGTCTTTTATTCACCGCCACTCGTTCTCTATCGGCTTGGGGCATTATTGCGATGTTGATTATCTTTTTACGGTACATATTTTTATGCTCATTTCCGATAAATTCTTTAAAATATTAAAAGCATTTTTGTAGACGAGAATTATCTTGCAGTTTTTGTTTCTTAATTGGGCATATTTGTATGTGTAAGAAAATTTTATTCGTAATTATTTGATTATCAATGGATTGAATCAATTATTATTTTTTTGAATTTACATTCGTCAAAAATTCCAGCTGAATTAATAAAATAAGTGTCTACAGGACATTTTCATAAGGAGGTTTAACCTGTTAAAAGCACGGCATTGCGTATTCTCTATCGAAGTTACACTCCTCTCCGACGACCCTGAGATTATTGGTTATATTTTTCTTCTGAGTAAATTAACGGCTACATTGAATACCGAAGCAATGGCTCTACCTCCGTTGGTTTTATAATATTTAAGGTAATCTTCTCCTAAATTAAGATCCTTGACGTTATTGTCCGACTCAACACTCCAATGATTACGAACGGCTTTGTAAAGTTTGTTTCCAGCTATTTTATTAGTGAGGGTTCTATTACTCACAAAATAGACGATTTCTTGGCTAATTTTACAGCCTTTTGTTCGTTCTCTTTTGCGATAAATTTCCAAAAGTGTCTCAATACCAAAGTTTTGTCATCTTTTATCTAATGTTGCTACTTCCAGAGGATAAAGTCCTGCTATTCGATGTTCTATCCTGCCATGAGCTTTTTCTACGTCTTGAAAATTATACTTGAAAGGCATATTCTGAACCATATTTTGACATTATTCAAATAACTCTTTTTGATTTTTTTAATCTGAGCTAAATAAATTTCCCCCTTATTTTCAAGTTCTTCCAGTAAAGTAGGACACGTATTTAAAGTATCAAGACCGTAAGTACCAATCAACGTATGTTGACTTTGGCAATATTGCTGAACAATCGTCTTTTCAGATTCTTTTTTACCTGAATAGAATCCAATGATTTGGCTCTCTAAATCTTCATGACTAACCATTTTTACTACATTCTCACCTCGCTTATCTCCTGATACCCCATCTATGGTTTCCCTCAACTTTTCCCCATCAACTGCAAAGTAAAGTCCTTCAATTTGCTCAGTTTGACCCTCAAAACAAGTAGTATTTGCCTTACTAAAATCCTCCTAATCAATACTTTCAAAATTTTACCCCACTGTACGTATGATAGACATTTTTTCGCCCGAAAGGCTGTGTCTATCACCATTAATTCAGTTCCTCTACCATTCTTTGATGAATCATGGCTAAACTTACATGACCAGTACAACGAAGTAAGGATATTAAAAAGCTCGTTAGGACAAAGGCTAAATTATGTTTTCGCCCTCGACAATCTCGATTATCTACAAGGGATGTTTAATTGGGATAATTTATCAGATTTTTTTTTTTTTACAAGTATGGTGATTTTCAATTGATTAGGAGATACTTTAAAAGATTTTCATTTTTTTTTGCTTTAGAGTTTGGTGGTTTAGAAATAAACCTGCAACTTTGCACTCCCAAACAACGAAAGAGGGTTAGGGAACCTGGG
>NZ_CBABQS010000048.1:0-36285 GCF_964672035.1 Arcicella sp. | reverse complement strand
AACCAAATTGTTTCGATGCCTTTCGAGCCAGAAAAATTCTTAAATTATGATGAAAATTTAACAAAACCTGTAAAATATTTTGGACAAATGGTTTTGCAAGAATCGGGCGAGAATTTGTTGAAAAATGTTCCAAATACACAATTTGAAGTTAAGAAATACAGCAAAGCCAATATTTTCAATCTTTATACATGGGGATTGGTGCTGAATTCTTCGGATGCCAATAACTTGAATTTGGGGCTTGCTTCAAAGGATTTATTAAGTACTACAACAATTTCGGCAGGTTATAACTACAATGCCAACGAAAATCAAGGACAATTTTATACAAATTTGACTTATCAAGGGTGGTATCCTACGTTAAATTTTAATTATACAAATGGCGGTCGTCAAGCTGAATTTTATGTAGATAAAGCAAATCCTTTGGATAGTTTGGTGAGTGATAAATGGAATCAACAGCAAATTGTAGTTGGTGTTGGATTACCGTTAAATTTTACTAAGTCCAAATACATTCAAAATATGAATTTGGGCGTAAATACGGCTTTCACGCAAATTTCGGGGTATGATTTGAAAGATAGAACTACTTCTTTGACTGGTAATGGTAATTTCAATTCCATGATTTACACCTTTGCTTATTCGGCCTTATTGAAACGTGCTATCCGTGATATTGCACCAAAATGGGGATTGACGGCCAATTACTATAAGCGTACATTATTTTCAGGCAGCGGTCTTGATGGTGGTCTTACTTCTTATCAAGCAGCAGCGTACCTTCCTGGCATTTTGAAGCACCATAGTTTGCGACTTCGGTGGGCGTATCAAAACCAAGAAGGTTTTAAAAATACGATTGGAGCGCCTAATAACAATTTATATCTATTCGGAAGCCCCACTTTTTTCCCGAGAGGATACACCTATCGAGGCTTTGAAAATTTGACGACGCTTTCCGTAGAATATCGCTTACCGTTAATTGATCCTGACTGGGCAATTGGAAGATTGTTGTACATCAAAAGGATAAAAGCGAATCTTTTTACGGATAATGGGAATGGATTTACCAATTATAATTGGACGGAAATAAAAGATGGAAAGTTATTGAATTATAGAGGCTCTGATACTAAAAACTACACCTCTTTTGGCGTTGATTTAACGGCTCAATTTCACTTTTTACGCTTCTCTCAACAATTCGAAGCAGGAGTTCGAGCGATTTATTTAACGGATAAAGGTCAATTTCTTATACAACCTTTAATCTTAGATATTGGCTTTTGAGGAATTATTGCTAAGTTTGCCGAAATTATTGTTTGTTCCTTCAATTATCCACTATGCGCTATATTTCCAAAAAAATCTACTGGGTAATTCAATTAACTTGGTGGTTTTTTGCTACCTTTTTTCTACGACTACCCACCACGAAATATTTTAATGACCCAAAAATTTTGTATAGTTATCTGGCACTTAGTTTCTTAATTTGTGTTATTGCTACTCATATTTATGCAAGATTATTTGTTGTAAAAATAAGAACCAGGAAACAAACGGCTTTATTCGCTTTTTTTGGAATAATACTAACAGGGAGCGCTATTTTTTGGGTGGATTATTATTTTGGATTTCAGCGATATCGAAAACCAAGTGAAGGAATCTCATTAGCTAATTATGATTATATTCAATTTCTAATTGAGTCGATTAGGTACGTAGGATTGTGGTTTTTGATATACCATCTTTTAGTTAGTAATTACGAAGCCCAGCATAAGGCACTGGCTTTATCAAAATCCGAAACTGCTCTTAAGACGGCAGAGTTGGCAAATCTTAAAAATCAGTTAAATCCTCATTTTCTTTTCAACGCAATCAATAGCATAAAGGCACTTACGCTCTCAGATCCGCATCTTGCTCGTCATGCGCTCACAGAATTATCGCAATTATTAAGAACCTCCCTAACGATGGGAGATGAACAATTAGTCAGTCTTGAAACAGAAATTAGCTTTGTGAAAGATTATTTATTTCTGGAAAAAATTAGATACGAAACGAGATTAAACTATATTTTTAAAATTGATAAGAATTCATTATCCATAAAAATTCCACCGATGTCATTGCAATTATTAGTTGAAAATGCCATTAAACATGGTATCGGAAAATGTAAAGCTGGTGGTCGCTTCAATTACAATTATTAATCCTATTTAATTTTGAAGTTTAGACGTATTAAATAACCTTATATTTCCTTTTAATTCTATCTTTTTAAATCGTCCCGTTAATCCTGAACTAACAATTACTTCATGGCCAGGAGAAATCGTCACGATGTCTAAAAAAGTTGGAATTCTGTTACATCTCCAAGTCGATTGTTCATGCCATGTTCCAGAGGCAACACTAACAATTGGGATTAAGCCCGAAAAATTACTTGGTATTGAAATTTGTGGAGAAATTAAAATATTGTTATTAGAATCTTTCACTTTTACCCGATACAAACCCGAAGAGGCGGAATAATTGTTAGCATTTGAAAGATTATTAGTTGCCGTAAAATCATTGCTCCATTGCGGTTGCGAATACGAGTTTGACACAGACACTAAAAGACTCGATGAACCATTACAATCACTTGATAAATTAGGCGGTGGAATGGGCAAGTATGGCGTCGAATTTGCAAAAAATGTTGCATTTAGCTTTTGGTTCCAGACACTCGCTAAAATTCGATGCCCATTACCCACAAAATGAATGGAATCGGTAGTTCTTACATTTGGACCAACCAGATTATCCGTAGTAGGGCCTTCAAAGACTTGCGTCGTATAATTAGCTTGCTCATTTCCATTCAAACCAATCACATCGTTTTGAGCATCAATAACGGGTTGCCAAGTGCGAGAATTCGTGATTCCCAAGCCCTTAAATCTACTTGCTTTTGAAACCACCCAAGCTAAATTCGGTTTTCCAGAATGTTCTCGACTTTTGGTTATCACTGTTTTTAAATTAATTCCGTAGGTATCTCTATCAATCGTTTGTAGATTATCTGTTTCTCCTTGATGCCACAAAACGGCTCGTACGCCAAATTGAGCGGCATAGAAATTCATTGCAATCCTTAAATTACCATAAGGCATTCCTCTGGGGAAAGTAAAAAAATTAAAAGGTGTTGCCGTCGAATCATTCGCTGATTCTTTCCAAGCTTGAGAACCCGTTCCCGACCAGCCTCCATTAAAAAAAGCGATTGGCACATTCAATCTTTTTGTTAAAGTATCACCCAAAGCTCCCCAACACCATGCACTTACGCCAAATGGTGAAATATTGAATGTTGAGTCTAAATGAGAAAATTCAGCCCTTGGTAATACAATTGCGCCATAATTTGTGGGATAATTTACGGTATAATTCACAATATTTACTCGATCATCATTTGCCATAGGCCCATAATTTCCTTGGTTTCTCAAGTCGCCATCACCCGTGGCGTTTGATTGTCCAGCAATCAAAAATACCTCACCAACGCCAATTCTTTGAACGGATGAAGTCCCCAATAAAGTTGTACCGAACCAATGTCTTACTTCCAAATCATACCAACCTCCCGACACCTCTAAAGTACCGTAATAATATCCGTTAGATGGATTATTTTGAATAGTCTTCCAATCAGTCGAGACGCCTTGCGTGGGTGTCATAGGGCGTGCAACGGCTCTTGCTTCAATTTTATCAGCAAAGGTTGTATAATTACCGGCGATATAAATAGGGGACTGATTACTATTATCTCTTTGAAAAACTGCTCTATTTGTGGGATAAGAAATGCTGATTTGGGCGTAAATAAAAGTAGTAGGAAAGCATAAAATTAGGATGGTTAGAGATAAAATTAATTTCATAATAATTTAAAGTGAAAAATAGAAAAAGAGAATACTGAAAAGTCTTACCAATACTTATGAAAAGAGATAAGAAACTGTTTTATATTAGTAAAGCTGGGGAAGGGAGTTTTGGAATTTCTACAAAGATACGATTTCATAATAAATTTCACCACTTGAGTGTGTATTATCTAAAATTACTAATTCGGCATTCTATGCTGTATGGTGTTCTCGGATAATTCGATAGTATTTATTCAAATGACTTTGAATATCGACTTTTTAATACAAAAAAATCCTCAAACAGTATTGTTCAAGGATTTTAATCTATCAATTTTTCTGCACAAAATTAGGCAACAATTTTACCTCTTAATGCACGAGGAATTTCAATACTTGCGACTGGAGAAGACATACTATTTAGAATAACTACGTCCGTAACAACTAATCTTGAAACTTTCAAAGTTTGACCTAAATCTAAACCTGTAATATCAGCATTAACAAAATCTGGGATTTTATCAGCCATTCCTTTCAAGGTTACTTTACGCAATTTTTGAACCATTTTACCTCCCTTACGAACGCCTGGAGAATCTCCCACAACCTTCACTGGAACGTCAATTTTTATCTCTTTTCCTGCAACGATTTCCAAGAAATCCACGTGAAGAATCATCTCTGAAACTGGGTGGAACTGTGAGTCTTGAACGATTGCATAGTGAATCTCACCTTCAATATTTAAAATAACCTCTGAAACTTCTGGAGTATAAATTAACTCACGGAAAAGAATCATTGGAACTGCGAAATGGATTTGTTTTTCACCACCGTATAACACACATGGAACAAGTGCTTCATTACGTAAATCTTTGGCAGACTTTGTGCCAAGGGTCTCTCTGTTGTACCCTACTATTTCAATCTTTCTCATTTTTGAGTGATTTGTGTCAATAGCCTGTCGACTTTAATTGGTAATGAACAATTATTAAAATTCAACTTAGCTGTTTTTAAAATTGTTAATTAAAACCTATCTTCTACTGACCGTTAAAAAAATTAATATTTTATAAATAATGAACTGATAGATTCATGGTCACGTATTCTTCCGATGGCTTTGGCAAATAATTCTGCCACAGATAATACTTTAATTTTACCGGATTCTTGTTTTTGAGGAATTGTATCGGTCACCACCAATTCCGTCAAAATAGAATTATTAATATTGTCGTAAGCATTTCCAGATAACACACCGTGCGTTACGATAGCACGTACTGATTTTGCACCGTTATCCATGATTAATTGAGCGGCTTTGCACATGGTTCCACCCGTATCAATCATATCATCCACCAACACTACGTCAGCACCTTCCACATTTCCAATCAACTGCATGGTAGCTATTTCGTTGGCACGCTTACGTTGCTTATCACAAATAACCATTTCAGCATTAAAAAACTTGGCAATATTTCTGGTTCTTACTACACCCCCTACATCAGGAGATGCAAAAAGAATTTTATCCAATCCTAATGATTTTAAATAAGGAACAAAAATGGCCGTTCCTTCTAAGTGATCTACTGGAAAATCAAAAAATCCTTGAATCTGTCCAGCGTGTAAATCAATGGTCATTAATCGGTCAGCACCAGCGGCAGTTAATAAATTTGCCATCAATTTTGCCCCAATTCCAACTCTTGGTTTATCCTTTCTATCCTGTCTTGAATAACCAAAATAAGGAATGACAACGGTCACATAATGGGCAGATGCACGTCTGGCAGCATCAATCATTAGCAACAATTCCATCATGTTATCAGCGGGAGGGAAGGTTGATTGAATCAAAAACACATCACATCCACGTACTGATTCATTGAAACTTGGTGACATTTCACCGTCTGAAAACCGTTGGACTGAACTCTGGCCTAAATCTTTACCAAAATATCGAGCTATTTCGCTGGCTAAATATTTGGAAGAGGACCCGGAGAAAATCTTTACTTGATTGATAGAAGCCATAATTTAAGAGAGATGCGTTTTCTCTCGGATTTCAAATGTTCGTTTCGGTAAATTTTCTGCAAAAGTACAAAAATGCTTCCGTAAAATAAGCATTAAATCTTTGTTTTTTCTCAAATTAAGCAGATTCCCTCAAAACCTCAACTTAGAAAATTGCTATTTTGCGTAAATTATTCCTTTTGAAGAAAGCAAGGTGTTTTTCATCAAAGAAACAATTGTCATTGGACCTACACCCTTTGGAACTGGGGTTATGAATGAGCATTTTAGCGAAACTTCATCAAATTTTACGTCACCTTTTAAGGCGAAACCTGATTTTTTAGAAGCATCTTCTACTCTTGTTAAACCCACATCTATAACGACTGCGCCCTCTTTTACGTATTCGGCAGTGATAAATTCTGCCCGTCCCAAAGCCGTAATTAAAATATCTGCAGTTGAACAAACAGCCGCTAAATCTTTCGTTTTTGAATGGGTTAAGGTTACCGTGCAATTACCGATTTTTGTATTTCTTTGCATCAAAATTGACATGGGAAGTCCCACAATTTGACTTCTACCCACAACCACACAATGTTTACCAGAAGTTTCAATATTATATCTTTCCAACAAATCCAAAACTCCCTGAGGCGTAGCAGAAATAAAGGCAGGAAGTCCTTTGGCCATTCTGCCAATATTGATTGGATGAAAACCGTCAACATCTTTTCGATGGTCTATTGTTTCCATTACTTTATCGGGATTAATGTGATCAGGGAGAGGCAACTGAACAATTAAACCATCCATATCATCATTTTGATTGACTTTTTTTACTTCCTCCAAAAGTTCAGATTCGGTAATGGTTGGTTCAAATCTGAGGAGAGTGGATGTAAAACCTAATTCTTCGCAGGATTTTACCTTATTGGCAACGTATGTTTCTGAAGCACCATTATTACCAACTAAAATTGCAACAAGGTGGGGAGTTTTTCCACCAGATGCTTTTATTTCAGCTAATTCAAGGGCTATTTCTTTTTTTATTTCGTCGGCAGTTGCCTTCCCGTCTATGATTTGCATGGTTGCTTATTTTGGTATTTTTCATGTAAAATTAGGGATTAGGGTTTATGTTATGAGGAAATTGTTGAAATATTTTTGTAAATATGTCCGTAAACATACTATTTGAATTTCGTAAGTATTCGTTTGAAATTTGTTAAATTTTTATCGAATAATCGAATAATTTTGTAGCTTAATACAATATTAAAACCACATTTATGAATTCAATAATTTACTTAATAAAATCAAAAGTTATTCTCCTTTTATTAATTTTGATACATTTAAACTGCTTTTTATTTGCCCAGCAAGCTGATAGCCTTAAAACTAAGGTTCAGGTATCTGGTGCTATTTCGGTTACAAATAATGGTATTTCTATCATTCCTACTTTTATGTTGGGTAAACCCGCCTCAATTTTTGATATCGTAATTCGTCAGAAAAACTTTAGTTTTGAGCCACAATTACGTTTTGCCATTGAAGATGTTAAACCGTGGTCTTTCGTATTTTGGTTGAGATATAAATTGATTCAAACTAAGAAATTCAAAATGAGCATTGGCGCACATCCTGCCGCCGCTTTTTCGAATACGACCGCAATTGTTAATGGTGCTTCAAAAGACCTTATTACGGTTAGGCGTTTTTTTGCAGGCGAGTTGACCCCAACGATGATTTTGTCTAAAAATGTAAGTATTGGCGTGTATTATTTGTATGCTCGTGGACTGGCAGATGCTACGAAAAATACAAATTATGTGGGGTTGATTGGTAATTTTTCAAATATTAAACTGGGTAAAGATTATTATTTTAAAGCCTCTCCTCAATTATATTATTTGCAATTGGACGAAAATGATGGATTTTATGCGACCTCTACTTTCTCGTTCACGAAAAGAAATTTTCCTTTGTCGATTTCTTCTATTCTGAATAAAAAAATGCAATCTACCATCGTGAGTGAGGATTTTGTGTGGAATGTAAGTTTGGTATATTCGTATTAGTAAAATTTAATTATTTGAATTTCGTAATTTATAATTGCTATGGAAAAATCGGAGACTTTAGAGGAATTTTATAAAAGAAAGTTTGATTGGATGCCCGAAAATATTCGTAACGATATTGGGCATTTCAATGTATTTGCCCATGAACACACGGAAGTAGGCAAGGCGAAACCGCTACCCTATAAAAGGCGTGATTTCTATAAAATAATGTTCGTGGTTGGGGAAATTGAAATGAATTATGCTGATAAAGTTATTGCCGTAAAAAAACAAGCACTTTTTTTCTCAAATCCTCAAATTCCCTACAATTGCGAACATTTAGAGAGAATCAAAGAAGGTGTTTATTGTATTTTTAACAGTGATTTTTTTCGCAAATTCGGAGATTTAAGTCAATACTCAGTATTTCAACCTACTGGCAATCACGTTTTTGAATTGACCGATGAACAAGCTGAACAAGTGAGCGTTATTTATCAAAAAATGAACGCTGAAATTAAGTCTGATTACATTCATAAATATGATGTTTTGCGGAACTTGGTCTTTGAATTGCTTCATTTTGCGATGAAAATGCAACCTGCTTCTGCGCATGGAAAGGCGGTGCTAAATGCTTCTCAGCGAATTTCTGCCTTATTTTTAGAGCTTTTAGAACGTCAATTTCCGATTGATGAAAATCACCTAAGCATAACACTTCGTTCCGCTTCCGATTTTGCGAATCAGTTAAATGTTCACGTAAACCATTTGAATCGTGCAGCGAAAGAAACTACGCTCAAAACTTCTACCCAACTTATCGCTGACCGTATCCTTCAAGAAGCTAAAATAATGCTTAAACATAGTCAATGGAATGTTTCGGAAATTGCCTTTGCTTTGGGTTTTACGGAGGTAACTCATTTTAATAATTTCTTCAAAAAACACCTCGAAATGAGTCCTTCTAAATTTAGAAATATTTGAAATTCGTAAGTATTTGTTTGCTTTTCGTTAGTTGAAAATTGAACCTTTAAGTAATTTTGTATTAAGATTTAAAACTTCAAAAATATGAAAAAAAGAACGTTAGGAAGTCGTGGATTGGAAGTCTCTGCACTGGGACTTGGTTGCATGGGGATGAGTTTTGGCTATGGACCAGCGGGTGAAAAAAGTGAAATGATTAAAGTGATTCGTGCTGCAGTTGAACAAGGAATTACTTTTTTTGATACGGCCGAAGTTTATGGGCCTTATACCAACGAGTTGTTGTTGGGAGAAGCCCTTGAACCTTTTAAGAATGAAACAATAATTGCTACCAAATTTGGCTTCAATTTCGTAGATGGAAAAATGGCAGGCTTAAATAGTCGTCCTGAAAATATCAGAAAAGTAGCGGAGGAATCTTTGAAAAGACTCAAAATTGACGTGATTGACATTTTCTATCAACATCGTGTTGATCCAAATGTTCCAATTGAAGAAGTGGCAGGAACGGTGAAAGACTTGATGCAAGAAGGAAAAGTTAAACATTTTGGACTTTCGGAAGCTGGAGCGAGTACCATTCGTAAAGCTCATGCGGTTCAACCAGTAACTGCCTTGCAAAGTGAATATTCTCTTTGGACTCGTCAACACGAGAAAGAAATTATCCCAACCATTGAAGAATTAGGCATCGGTTTGGTAGCGTATAGTCCACTCGGTAAAGGTTTTTTGACTGGTAAAATTGATGCAAATACAACCTTTGTCGAAGGAGATATTCGTAATACTTTACCAAGATACACGGAGGATGCACGAAATGCCAATAAAGCATTATTAGATATTCTTGAACGTTTTGCTCAACAAAAAAATGCCACGAATGCGCAAATTGCTTTGGCGTGGGTATTGGCTCAAAAACCATGGATTGTACCAATTCCTGGCACTACGAAATTACACCGTCTGACGGAAAATAACGAAGCTGTATTAATCGAATTTACTGCACAGGAATTGCAAGAAATTGAAATGGCTTCTGCACAAATTGAAATTGTGGGTAATCGTTATACTGAGGCAATGGAGAAATCTACGGGACTGTAATTTATTCACGTAATTATTCATCGTACAACCACTGACAGTGGCTTTTTGCCCTGTCAGCGGTTATTTTTTAGTTTTGACAAATAGTACTATAATTGGCCATCAAGGGAACTTCGGAAATTTGCTAAAATCAGGTTTGCGTTTTTCGATAAAAGCATTTCTACCTTCTTTAGCTTCTTCCGATAAATAATAAAGTAATGTTGCATTGCCAGCCAATTCTTGAATTCCTGCTTGTCCGTCTAATTCAGCATTAAACGAAGATTTTAACAAACGAAGTGCTAATGGACTTTTCTGTAATATCTTTTTACACCATTCAATTGTTGTTTCTTCCAATTTATCTAAAGGCACAACTTTATTGACTAAACCCATATCTAAAGCTTCTTGTGCATCATATTGGTCACACAAAAACCAGATTTCACGGGCTTTTTTCTGTCCAACTACACGAGCCAAATAAGACGCACCAAAACCACCATCAAACGAACCAACATTTGGTCCTGTTTGTCCAAAACGGGCATTGTCAGCCGCAATTGAAAGGTCGCAAACAACGTGCAGCACGTGTCCTCCACCGATTGCCCAACCTGCTACCATAGCAATTACAGGTTTTGGAATTGAACGAATTTGTTTTTGTAAATCCAACACATTTAATCTCGGAACTGTATCCTCACCCACGTATCCACCGTGTCCTCGAACTGATTGATCACCCCCCGAACAAAAGGCTTTACCACCTTCGCCAGTCAATACGATTACACCAATGTTTTCAGTATCACGACAAATATTCATGGCATCAATCATTTCTTTTACCGTCAATGGCGTAAAAGCATTATGCACCTGCGGACGATTGATTGATATTTTGGCGATTCCTTCGTGAAACGTAAATAAAATTTCTTTGTACTCTTTAATGGTTTCCCACATAATTTGTTGAGTTTTGCGCTCTAAAGCGTGTGCAATTAGCTTAAAGCAATGACTATTATTTGGTTAATTTTTACTTTTGATTCTCTCAAAATCAATCTTTCTCAGGAGCAGCATCACTTTTATAAGCCTCCTCATTGTATTCAACATCCCAAGTGTGGTCTGCCAAAAGCAGACATTTCGCTAAAAAACGGCTGTATTTAAAAGAGCGCCCCCACTCGTTTGGAGCTACTAACGAAAGCAAATCTTCACCAGTATCACGCTCATACATATAATAGGTTTCGTTTATGATTGGTTCAAAACCCATGGCTGCATCATAAATTCTTTCCGAAATTTCTTTCCGTTGAGCCAATAATTTCGCTTGACGAGCCAAAACTTCCATTTGTTCATACAACTGGTTCATTTGGCGGTCGGTTTGTTGACGCATCGCCGTGATAGAGCGCCCCTTGGTCTTGCCCATATCTTCTGGACGGATGACGGCACCTCCCGCTGTGTGTGCATAAGGAAGTAAACCAGGATTTTCTGCTACTTTATCTTTATTAATTGGATTTAAAAATGCTTCTTCTGCCATGTTTTTAATAAATAAAAAAAATAAATTATCTTACAAAAGTAATTTATATAGATATTTTAATTAGTGAATAAATGAAAAATAGATATTTGAGTTATTTTTTCAGAATATATTTAGAAAGTATATCTTTTTGAAACAATATTTTTATTTAAAACCGAAAATTAATTTGAAACTCTTCCCACATAAACAATGCAAGAGAATCTTTGTTCAATAGAAAATGCAAAAATACAAATAACTGACGCAACCTTCCAATCAAATAATTAGTATTGAATGTAAAATCAGAATCCTTAACAGCAAATAAACTCTTTTAATTATGGAACGTAAAGAATTTCTAAATCTTGTTGGAATAAGTGTAGGAGCAATTATCCTTCAAAACTGTATGTCAGGCTGTTCAAAAACTGCTGATCCAGCCCCAGCAGTGACTCCCCCTGTGACACCGCCAACCACTGGCACGGGGACTCCTGCTGTCTCTGGATTGACCGGAAATAATTCATTGGCAAAAGGTAAAATTGACTTTTCTGCCGATTTGACGAAAAGCGATTTTGAAACCTTGAAAACAAATGGTAAAGCGCTTGTTTCGGGCGATGTTATCATCGCAAGAACTAAAACTGGTGATTTTATCGTGGTTGAAAAAGCCTGCACCCATGAGGGCACAACCATTGACTTTGTCTCTGATACCACCACGTTCAAATGTCCTAATCATGGTTCCGTTTTCGATGCAAGTGGTAGTGTATCCGTTGGGCCTGCCGCCAAAGCCTTGAAAAAATATAACACAACTTTTGATGCTACCAATAATATCTTAAAGGTTTCATAAATACATTTCATCAAAAATGAACATCCATTGAAAATGCCGAATAAAGGTGTTTTCTTTGGGTGTTTTTTTGTGACTTTGAAAATCACAAAAAATTAGATGATTGAATCTGAAATATTTATGATGCAAATAGAAAACTTCCAAAATTTACCACTTCCAACTTCAGAATATGAACAAAAAGTGAGTGATTTCTGTCAAAAATGGCTCGCTGGACAAGCCGAATTTACGATAAAAACTTCAGGCTCAACGGGTGAACCCAAACCCATTATTTTGACCCGAACTCAGATCGTGGCAAGTGCTAAATTTACAGGTAAAACTTTTGGGCTTACAACTGGAGATAGAGCCTTAGTTTGCCTAAATGTCGATTACATCGCAGGGATGATGATGCTGGTTCGGGGCATGGAATTGGATTTGAAACTTACCATCATTGAACCCCTTGGAAATCCTTTTGCAAATATAAAAAATCAATATTTTGACTTTCTGGCGTTTGTGCCTTTGCAGTTACAAAATTTGGTAGAAAATGAAAAAAATCATGAAATTCTAAATTCAGCAAAAGCAATAATTGTTGGCGGGGCAGCAGTAAATGAGGTTTTAGAAAATCAATTGCAAAAAATAAAAGCGCCAGTTTATAGTACCTACGGCATGACAGAAACCGTTTCGCACATTGCCGTGAAAAGATTAAACGGAATAAATAAAAGTGAGAATTTTCAAGTGTTAACGGGCGTAAAAATAGGAATTGATGACAGAAATTGTTTAAATATTATTGCCGAAGCAAGTAATAACGAACTGATTCAAACCAATGATATTGTTGAGATTTTGAATGAAAATGAGTTTAAATTAATTGGGCGATTTGATAATATTATTAATAGCGGAGGAGTTAAAATTCAGTTAGAAAAAGTAGAAAAAATAATTGAAAATGAAGTAAAAATAATGAGCCCAAAACGCTTTTTTACGTTTGGAATCCCCGATGATAAATTAGGACAAAAATTGATATTATTTATTGAAGGTGAGGAAGTGCCAAATGAGATAAAAGAAACATTTCTAAAAAATATTCAAGCTATTTTATCAAAATATGAGGTTCCGAAAGAAATTTATTTTGTAAAATATTTCGTTGAAACTCCTACGGGTAAAGTTGATAAGAAAAAAACTTTGGCACACGGATTAAACGGATTAGAAACGTATTTTTAATTTTTTATCCGTGTCTAATAATCCGTTTAATCCGTGTGCCATAAAAATTACCGATTCAATTTCACCCTCAAAACCGTCGAACCATGTTGTCCATTCACAAAATTGCCAACAACTTCTAATCCCAATAATTTTCCGATGCCAGAAATACCGTATCCAACTTCTAAATAATTGAAATTTTGATTGGGGACGTTTAAATAGTTAGCAAATATTGATTCTTTTAGACCGTAAATTCTCAATGGGGTTATTTGAGTAATCAGAAATTTCTGAAAATCGTTGGCAGCGAAAACTTCTAAATAATTTCCTTTGGTACTGTGCGCATAATAGTCCAAATTTCTGAAAGCATTGAAACTAAAAGATCTGATAATCGTCAGATTTCCGTTGAAATGGCGAAAATCAGAGAAATAGATTGGATCTTTTAAGTAGCCGCCATAATTGGCTAAAATGTGTAAATCACCAATTTTTTCTAACTCAAAAATTTGCTCATAACTGGCTTGTAATCTTGAATAATTACCGTCAGAAAGCAATCCGTTGGTGCTTTTAATTCTGAAATTTGGATTGCCTTTATTGATAGCATATTCACGTCCATTAAATTCACCTTTTTTGGCAAATGGCCGAAAAGTTAACTCAAAATCAACGGTTAAAACCTCAGGATTTACAAATCTTTTATCGTTCAATTCAATAACATTGGGTTGATTGGAAGAAAAATCTTTGTCTTTTGTATTAATCCAAGGTTTAAAATTGCTCAGATTTTGAAGTTCTTTTTTCTGAGCATATTCAAGTCCCAAAATCCCAACAAATAAAGGCGAAAATCTTTTCCGATAATCCATTGAAATAAAATCTTTTTGATAGATTTTCAAGTAATTTTCCTCCCCAAGCATCGTATAGACGGTATTTGTGAAAGTCGAAATAGGATTATTGGGATTAAATTGCTGAATATTTCTACCCGCTTTTAACTCAATTGAACGATTCTTTTTTATTTGAAAATCAAAATATCCGACATCAAAGTTTAGGGCTTTTCTACCGATTGCATATTTTAAATCGCCAAAAAGAGAAGTTCTATTTATTAATTTATTACGAGTATCATATTTTATGCTTCCTTGTAAATAATAGCCATCCACTGTGTTTACAAAATCCATAAATGGAATTTGAGCGAGTGGCGAAGTATACGTCAACGAACGTGGATAAAAACTGTATAAATCATCTCTTTTGCCATAATTATACGTTTTTCCAGAAATTAAATGGCCAATTTTGAAGACAGGTAAATTCTTGATGGAATCCTTTTTGTATTGCCCTTCATTTGCCTTCGTGATGCTGTCAGCCTGTGCGTAGCCTTTAATTTCGTATTCTGTTAAAGGCACTTGGCGTTCTTCATTCCAAAAATCGGGGGTTCTTTTTTTGAATAATGTATCGACTTCAATGCTGTAAGAACGCACCAAAGCCACATCTTCACCCTTTGATTTTCTTTCTTTTTTATCTTCTTTTTCCGCTGATTTCAAAAACTTCTCTAATTGTTTTCGAGTAATTTCCTTCTGTTTGAGGGACGTTTTTGCATTCACTTTCTCACTTTTTAACGCAATTGCCTGCGCCTTGTCAATTTTTTCATCAATGACAACGGGTTTTTGGTGGTATTTTTCATTGATAGAAACGGCATAATTTCGAACATTGGTTACGTAATTAAAGAAACCATTGAACCCAAAAGCATCAAAATCCGACCGGAAGGAATAACTCACTGGAAGCCAAACTTCTTTGAAAGGGGAATAAATAATTTTTATGGAGTTGGCTGTATTGTCGTCTTTAAATTTCAAATCTAAACTGTGGATGTACCAAGAATCTTCAATGATATTAATTACGCCATTAAAAACGTTTTCGCCCTCAGCTTTTGGAATTACTCGTATTTTGTTTACCGTTTGTCCATTCTCATTAAAATCTCCTTCGTATTTGAATTTATAATAGGCTAATGCTGAAGGAGATAGCGGTGAAATCATGTCTCCAAATGATTTTGGACTATAAAAACTCGTTCGGGCAACGGTTATAAAATTGGCACCTTGATCTTGTAATTTTTTTGGTAAATTATTTCTGGCAGAAACTACTTTTTCCTTTACATTGGAAGGTTGTTTAAAATTTATATCGTTGATAGATTCAATTACATACGTTTGTCCAATTTTTAATCCTGTCTCTTTTTCGATTTTTTTACCCGCCAACATTTTCATCAATCCTGAAACTTCGTTCACTTTTGCCGTTCCTTTCACATAGGTTCGGGCGGTGTAAGCATCTAATTCTAAAATTTTGAAACGTGCCATCGAAATTGCTTTTCGCATAATCGTATAAGCAGGGTCTTCGGCTTTTGCGGAGAATCGAACTTCATTTAAAGCAACCGATTGTTCTTCCAAAATGGCATCAAAAACGAGATAATCGCTACCAATTTCGACGGTTTTTTCTAACGTTTTGTGACTTAAATATTGGAAAATTAGCGTATACGAACCTTTTTCTAAGGATAATTCATAAGCTCCATCGTCGTTTGCCATGGTTCCCCTTGAGGACCCTTTGATAATTATAGAAGCAAAAGAAAGCCTTTCTCCTTTAGTATTTTTAATGGTACCTTTAACGCCACCCGCAAAAATAGAAAAAGGAATAAGTAGCAATATGAAGATTGATAAGATGTGAGCTTTGTTTAGCATGAGTCGAAAGGTTATTCGTATGAAATTTATGTTTAAAGTAGATGCAATGACAGTTGAAAAGGTTGTTTTATAAAAAATTAAGTGTTAAAAGGTATTAAAATGGATAAAAAAAATGAGAAATTCAAGTCTGAAGAAAATAATCATCTAAAATGTTTTCAACTATTATTATTTGCCAAAAGCCCACACCAAAAACTCAGGTAATACCTTTTTCCAAGTATTTTGATTGTGTTCTCCATTTTCCACTTCTCTATATACGATGTCCTCATTTTTATTATAACCTTTCTGTTCGAGTTCCGTCATTAAATCCAAGGTGTCATCAATGGCATCAATAATTCCATTGTTATTTCGGTCTGATTTTTCATCGTTTGTTCCCGCTTCAAACCAAAATTTCATTCCTTTTTTATACGTTCCAGCTCGCACAATATTGTGCATAATTCTATTATATTGGTCAGTATATCCATCTTCTTCTGATTTTTGTCTCCACCAAAAAGAACCAGAAAAAACACCGATTTTTGAAAACTCTTTGGGATTATTCCAGCCAATATCCATGGCAGACAGACCCCCTAATGACAATCCAGCAATGACATTCCCTTTCATTTTGATGAAATATTTTTGCTTTAAAAATGGCAATAATTCATGAATAATAAAATCATTGTGTTGTTTTGCTTTCGAGCCACGGGCTTTATAATCCGCTTGTGTGGCAGTTCCATATTCGTACAATCGGTCATGATTTGCGTGGATTCCAACGCATAAAAAAGCTGAAATTTTATTTTGATTTATTAGGTCAGAAATGCTTGATTTTATTTCTAATTCATTAAAATCTTGTCCGTCATTAAAAATTAAAACATTCGATTTATCAGAAATATTTTTAGGATATATCAAAGTAATATGTACCTCACGGTTTAAGTGAGTTGACGTAATATTTTCCTCTATTTGAGTTAATGAAGCGTTATTTTCGGACAATTTATTAGGGATTTGTTGGGCTGATATTTTTAGGATTATTCCATAAAATACGAAAAATAATAAATATTTCTTTGAGAAAAATATCATAAAAAATCTTTTGAAACTAAAAAACAATCTCTATTTTAGGATAAAATTAACAATAAAAACTAAAACTAACCTTTGATATTATGCAAGAACGATATCTGAAATACTATTCTCACCATCTTGGGGCGGATAATGAAATGTTAATTTTTGGTAATTGGGGATATCCAGTCATCGTTTTTCCCACCACCATGGGGCGATATCATGAAGCAAAGGATTTTAAATTAATCGAATCCGCTCGTGGACAAATTGAATCAGGTAAAGTTAAAATTTATTGTCCTGATAGCATTGATAAGCACTCTTGGTACGGAAAACATCTTCATCCTGGCCAGCGAGTTCAACATCATATTTATTATGACCAGTATCTAAATGAAGAATTAATTCCCGCCATTATGAGCGAATGTAATGTCTCGAAAGTTGCGGTGGCAGGTTGTAGTTTCGGTGGATTTCATGCCGCAAATTTTGCTTTTAGGCATCCCGATAAAGTGTCACATTTATTCACAATGGGTGCTGCTTTTGATATTCGCTCATTTTTAGGTGATTATTACGACGAAAACGTATTTTTTAACAATCCTCCCGATTATTTACCCAATTCTAATGATTTAAATCTTTGGAATATGGACATCGTTTTAGGAACTTGCAACGATGATTTCTGTAAACCAGACAATGAAAAACTCTCCAAAATATTAGCCCATAAAAACATCAATCATTGGTTAGATATTCGTTGGCATGGCAC
This sequence comes from Arcicella sp., assembly GCF_964672035.1. Taxonomy (NCBI): domain Bacteria; kingdom Pseudomonadati; phylum Bacteroidota; class Cytophagia; order Cytophagales; family Flectobacillaceae; genus Arcicella; species Arcicella sp. The sequence goes on along the minus strand of NZ_CBABQS010000048.1, from coordinate 18,594 downwards.
ACATGATTGGGATATTTGGCGAGAAATGTTCCCAGAATATTTGAATCGAATATAGAAAAATATAGGTCAGATGATAGAATTTCAAAAATGCCGTCTTACTTCTAATAAAAAATTTAATAAATAAACTAAATTTAACCCATAAATCAGCTTGAAGGCATGATGCCTTAAGTTTTACATGATTTCTATGAGGTTGCAAAAATTATGAAAAAAATAGGTATTCTTCATGGAATGGAGTCTTCTTTTCCAGAGGCATTTGTAGAAAGAGTTAATCAGATTGCTCCTACAGGAATTATGGCTGAACGAATGGTCGTGGATAAAGTTTTGCAAGGAGTTTCATCGGGTTATGATGTCATCATTGATCGTATTTCTCAAGATGTTCCGTTTTATCGAGCCATGTTAAAAAATACTGCATTAACGGGAACTGCCGTTATCAATAATCCTTTTTGGTGGTCGGCTGATGAGAAGTTTTTCAATAATGCATTGGCGGTTCATTTGGGCGTCCCCGTTCCCAAAACGGTTTTATTACCTTCAAAAGAGCGCCCCTCGGACACGGCAGAATCATCTTTCAGAAACCTTAAATTCCCGCTACCTTGGGGCGATATTTTTGACCATATTGGCTTTCCTGCCTATATGAAACCTCATTCAGGCGGTGGTTGGAAGAGTGTTTATAAAGTGAGAAATCCTGACGAACTTTTCAACGCTTACGATGAAACCGACCAATTGGTAATGCTTTTGCAAGAAGAAATTGTTTTTACTGATTATTTTAGATGTTATTGTTTGGGTGGAAAAGAGGTTAAAATCATGCCTTACGAACCTCGAAATCAACCTCATTTACGTTACGGTGCACAATTACCGACGGGGCCACACGCCAAGAAATTAATGACAACGGTCAAGGATTATGTATTGAAATTAAATAAAGCATTGGGATACGATTTCAATACGGTAGAATTTGCGGTTAAAGACGGAATTCCTTATGCGATTGATTTTTGTAATCCAGCTCCTGATGCGGATGTAAATTCGGTGGGTCAAGAAAATTTTGATTGGGTGGTGGATACCATGGCAAAAGTGGCGATTGATCGTGCAAAAAAACATAAAGAAGGCAAGGATAATTTAACGTGGGGGACTTTTATGTCAAATGCTGTTAATGGATTGCCGCTAAGTGAATTGGTAAGTTTGAAATAGTAATTTATTTTCAAATATTCTCAACTTCCTGAAAGATGAAACCTTTCGGTAAATACCTAAGAAACAACTTTAAACCATAATCAAATGCCATTATTCACACTCGGAATAGAAGAAGAATTTCAGACGATTGATCCAGTAACTCGTGAATTACGCTCGCACATGAGTAAAATTGTTGAAGGCGGGCAAATCACGCTTCAAGAACGGGTAAAGGCTGAAATGCACCAAGCAGTCGTTGAAGTTGGAACCAATATTTGTCATAATATTCAAGAAGCAAGGGCAGAAGTTACTGAACTTAGAAAACATATTATTGAATTGGCCGACCAGCAAAACCTGAAAGTTGCTGCTGCTGGAACGCACCCTTTCTCGGATTGGCAAGACCAATTAATTACCCCAAACGAACGCTATGATGCTTTAATTGATGAAATGCGTGATGTGGCAAGGGGAAATTTAATCTTCGGACTCCATGTACACGTGGGGATTGATAGTAGAGAAGAAGGAATTCAAATTTTAAATTCGGTTAGGTATTTTTTGCCTCATATTTATGCACTTTCTACCAATTCGCCTTTTTGGTGTGGGCGAAATACCGGCTTTAAATCCTACCGTTCTAAGGTTTTTGACAAATTCCCACGCACAGGAATTCCTGACTTTTTTGCCTCAGCCAACGAATACGATGAATACATAAAATTATTAGTCAAAACCAATTGTATCGACAACGGTAAGAAAATTTGGTGGGATATTCGTTTACATCCATACTTTGATACCATTGAATTTAGAATTTGCGATATACCCATGCGCATTGATGAAACGATTTGTATTGCAGCATTAATTCAAGCCTTGGTTGCTAAAATGCATAAATTGATGAAACAAAATTTAAGTTTCAGACCATACCGAAAAGTATTAATTAATGAAAATAAATGGAGAGCTGCTCGTTATGGGATTCAAGGAAAATTAATTGATTTTGGGAAACAAGAAGAAGTACCTTACCGTGATTTATGTGGAGAATTATTAGATTTTGTGGACGATGTGTTAGATGACTTAGGAAGTCGCCACGAAGTTGAATATATTAAACAAATTCTCGACCATGGCACAGGAGCTGATCGTCAATTAGCCGTTTTTGAGCAAACTGGTGGCGATTTAAAGGCGGTTGTTGATTATATTGTGGAAGAAACCAAAGCAGGAATTTACTGATAAAATTCCTGCTATTTCTTTCAAACGAGGTAAAGTTTCTATCTGGTGACAATTTTTACTAATTTTGCGTTTATTATTTGAATGTTATTTCATCAATAAATTTTAGAAATATTATGCAACAACCGCTAAAGATTGCGATTTTAGATATGTACGATAACTTTCCTGGTGAAGGAATGCGGTGTATTATTAAACAAATTAATGAATTTCAAGAAAAAGAAGGGTTAATTATCCAAACAGATATCTTTAATGTTCGTGCAAGTAATGAAATTCCCGATTTGAATTACGATATTTATTTTTCAACTGGCGGTCCAGGAAGTCCATTGGAATTAAGAGAATCTTGGGAAAAACCTTATTTCGAATTCATTGATTCTGTTTTTAATTATAATCAAACTGAATTGGTGCAATCTGGGGAAAGTCCAAAAAAGTTTATGTTTTTGATTTGTCATTCTTTTCAATTAGTAGCTCGACATTTAGGTATTGGTAATATCACAAAAAGAAGAAGTACTGCCTTCGGTGTTTTTCCTGTAAACCAGATTGACAAAACCATTCACGAAGAACTATTTGAAGGATTATCGGATCCATTTTTTGTGGTAGATTCTCGTGATTATCAGTTAGTTAACCCGAATAAAAAGAAAATTAAAGCGTTAGGCGTTACGATTCTGAGAATGGAAAAAGAGCGACCGCACGTAAATTTAGAACGAGCAATTATGGCAATTCGGTTTTCAAAAGAAGTATTTGGGACACAATTTCATCCAGAAGCGGATGCCGTTGGAATGTTGAAATTACTCATAAGAGAGGATAAAAAGAAAGCCGTCATTAAAACGCACGGCTTAGAAAAGTACAATGATATGATTGATAAACTTGATGACTCAGATAAAATTATTTTAACGGAATCAATTATCCTTCCAACCTTTTTAAGGAAAGCAACAGCGTCTATTTTGCAAACAGAATTAGTGATGTAAGTCGGATTTTTCGGTTCGAAAGTATAAAATGCAACAATCCATAAGACAAAAATATAATCAATCATTCAGTCAAGAAAAATATCAAAATTTTCTGGCAGATATGAATAAATCTTTACCAAAACTAATCGAATTTAGAGTTGCGGAAACACCTGTTTTTGTTCCAAAAGCCTTAAAAAATAAGTTGATTGAAACCTGTGAAAGTATTGTAGATGTGATTGTAAAGGATGATTTTAAGGATAAAACTGCCAATGCAATTCCAAGGTTACAGTATGTGCCAAATGAAAATAATCACACTTCTTTTTTAGCCATTGATTTTGCGGTTTGTCAAGATGAAAATGGCGATTTTGTCCCTCAACTCATTGAATTACAGGGGTTCCCGTCACTATTTGGTTTTCAATATTTGCTTTCCGAAAATTATCAAAAACACTTTTCGATTCCCGAAAATTATGATTTTCAATTCGATAATCAAGACAGAAAATCGTACTTTGAAACATTAAGAAAATTAATTGTTGGAGACGAAAAAGTAGAAAATGTCATCCTTTTGGAAATATATCCAGAAACTCAAAAAACGAGTGTAGATTTTGACATTACCGAGCAATTAATTGGGGTAAAGGCAGTTTGTATCACCAAAATTATTAAAGAAGGAAGGAAGTTATTTTATATGAATGGGGACATAAAAACGCCAATTCATCGAATCTATAATCGTTTAATTTTTGATGATTTAACCAACTTTCCAGATTTAAAAACGGATTTTAACTTAACGGACGATGTAGATGTTGAATGGATTGGGCATCCTAATTGGTTTTTTAGAATTAGTAAATATACCATGCCATTTTTTATCAGTAAATACATTCCAGAATGCCATTTTTTGAGTGAATATCAAGGTAGCTATCCAGATAATTTATCAGATTTTGTATTAAAACCTTTATTTTCATTTGCAGGTACAGGTGTGATAATCAACGTGTTACAGCAAGATTTAGAAAGTATTAAAGATCCAGAAAATTATATATTGCAGAAAAAAGTAAAGTATGAACCAGTTGTTGAAACGACCGATGGAAGCAAAGTGAAATGCGAAATTAGGATACTTTACGTTTGGCAAAAAGATGACCAAAGACCTACTTTATTAACAAATTTAGCACGACTTTCGAGGGGTGAAATGATTGGAGTGCGGTACAATAAAGATTTTGATTGGGTAGGTGGAAGTATTTGTTTTATGGAAAAATAGTCGTTTAAAAAATATGGACGGCATCGACTAATGCGATGCCGTCCATATTTTTTAAACGACTATTTCAGCGTTTCAAGGTAAAATTGATCCGCTTCTTTTTTAAGTTTTATCAACGATTCTTTGTGAATATACATCATGTGACCCGCTTCAAAATAGGTAAATTTTACGTTTTTACGTTGTTCAGGCTTCAATCCAGCGTGATTTAGGGTATATTCTGCCGCAAAATAAGGTGTTGCTAAATCATAATAAGCGGACGGAATCCACACTTTTAAAAATGGATTTTTTGACATGGCTTGTCTTAAAGTTTCAGCCACATTCAGATATTGATTTTGTACGTTTCCATAGTTCCAGGGTTGTACTCGTCCAGTGAGCATCAAATAAGGTAAATCGTTTTCATATTTCAAATCTTGGCGTAAATATTGATTAATGGCGGTCGAATACGGACCTGATATGGTGGCATCCAAACTTGGGTCAAACTCGTATCTTTCGCCCGCATTATCATAGTCCGTACCGGTAAATCTTCCGTCTAATCTGCCAGTTGTTTTTCCATCCTCACGCAGCAATTCCTTCACAAATCTTCCAATTTCAATTCTCATATTTGCATTTTTAATATACGCTTCACTGAGGCCCGTATATTTCGATAATTTCTGAATAATCTGCTTCTGTTCGCTTTCTGGCAATAAATCACCTTTCATTAAGGCGGTAGAATATTCGTTTAAAGCAAAATTTTCAACCTCTCTCAAGGTCTTTTGTAAATCTCCCTGATATTCTTTGGCGATTTTTTTGTGGTACCAAGCAATGGCCGTATAAGTTGGCAAAAAAAGTGGAAAAGGTAAATCATTTCCTTTCTCAAATCTGGCAGTTTGAAAATTTAAAATTGATGAAATTAAGCTAATCCCATTGATATACATATTAAATTTATCCTGCAAATATCCTGATAATCCTGCTGCACGAGTGGTTCCATAACTTTCACCCGCTAAAAATTTTGGCGATGACCATCGGCCATATTTTACCGTATATAGTCGGATAAATTCTCCAACGGATTCAATGTCTTCCACATAACCCAAAAATTGTTTTGGGTCTTCACCCTGTACGGCCCGACTATAACCAGTATTTATCGGGTCGATGAAAACCAAATCCGTTTTGTCCAACCAGCTATATTCGTTGTTTACGTATTGATAAGGAGGCGCTAATGCACCACCTTTGTCGGACATTAAAATCCTTCTGGGGCCAATGGCTCCCATGTGTAACCAAACAGAGGCTGAACCTGGCCCTCCGTTGAAAGTGTAGGTTATTGGTCTTTTTGAAATATCAGAAATGCCATCTTTCGTGTACGCAATAAAAAATATATTTCCTTTTGCTTTCCCAAATTCATCTTTTAACGTCATGTAGCCAGTTGTAGCAGTATAGCCAAACGTCTGCCCATTAATTGTTATTTGATGCTTGGTAACGATGGTAGCTGGCGGGGATAATATTGTGCTACTGGTGAGGGGATTTATAGTTTTGGCTTCTTCTTTTGTAACTTTGTCTTGCGCAATTGAGTTAAGAAAAGACAGTATTGCCAATAGTGGTAAGATTTTTTTCATGATTAATTGTCGTGATAAAGTATAACTGAATGATTTACAATAAAAATACAAAATCTTGATTACACATAGAGAATTATTTTTGAAAAATGTAGCCCAAACATCGGACTTCCCACTTTCACTCGAAATAGAAAGAGCAGAGGGAGTTTATATGTACGGAAAGAATGGCAAACGATACATGGATTTGATTTCAGGAATTGGCGTTTCAAATGTTGGACATCGGCATCCAAAAATTACCCAAGCTATTCATAATCAGGTAGATAAATATTTGCATTTGATGGTTTATGGTGAATATGTCCAAACGCCGCAATTACTTTTGGCAGAAGCGTTGGTTAAAACATTGGATAAAGGGTGTAAAAAATATCCAGTTTTAGATAATGTATATTTTACAAATTCTGGAACGGAAGCCGTTGAAGGTGCCATGAAATTGGCCAAACGTTTTACAGGTCGACAAGAAATTGTTTCGTGCGTAAATGCTTATCACGGTGCAACGCAAGGTGCGTTATCGTTATCTGGAAGTGAAAATTTTAAACGAAATTATCGCCCACTTCTACCCGAAATAAAGCAAATCAGACATGGTGTTTTTGAAGATATTTCCCTAATAACTGGTAGAACCGCCGCCGTTTTTATTGAAATTATTGGGGGCGAAGCGGGTGTCCGAGTACCTGATGCTCAATATTTTATCGAATTAAGAAAACAATGTGATTCGACAGGAACGCTTTTAATTATTGATGAAATCCAAACGGGTTTTGGGCGGACTGGTACATTTTGGGCTTTTGAACAATTTGGTTTTTATCCAGATGTTTTGCTATGTGCGAAAGGAATGGGCGGAGGAATGCCCATTGGAGCATTTATTGCCAATCAAAAAGTAATGTCGGTATTTAAAAATAATCCAATTCTTGGTCACATTACAACTTTTGGTGGGCATCCCGTAAGCTGTGCATCCTCTTTGGCGACCTTACAAGTTATTCTGGAAGAAAAATTATTGGACGATGTAAAACGTAAAGCAGCTATTTTTAAGAACTTATTAGTTCACGAGAAAATAAAAGAAGTTAGAAATCAAGGATTGATGATGGCGGTGGAATTCGAAGATTTTGAGACCTTAAAGCCAATTATTGACCGTGCTATTGAGAAAGGAATTATTACCGACTGGTTTTTATTCTGTGACAATTCAATGCGAATTGCGCCCCCTTTAATCATTACTGACGAAGAGATTGTGGAGGCTTGTAGTACAATAATTTCTTCTATTTAAATGAAAAGGTATTAGAATTTAAATTTAGTGCGGATGACTAATACTTAATGCCTAATACCTAATACTTAATTTATGCGTGTTTCAAAACTGTTTGAGCTAATACTGCTTTTGGGATATTACCTCCAACAAGTCTCTCTTTTAATTCTCCATTTTTGAAAATCAATAACGTTGGAATTGAACGAATTCCTAAGGTTGATGGAATGGTTGAATTAGCATCAACGTCCATTTTGGCAATAATAGCTTGTCCTTCCAAGTCTCCTGCCAACTCTTCAACGATTGGTCCAATCATTTTACATGGTCCACACCATTCTGCCCAAAAATCTACTAAAACTGGTTTGTCTGAATTTATTAGCTCTTGAAAGTTTTCGTCAGTCGCTACAACATATTTTCCCATTGTATTTATTTAATTAAGTTTTAATTCTTATTCAAAATTACAACATCGTGCATTGTCATTTTGGTTCAAATTAGATCGATATTTAGACTACAGAATTTGTATATTTAAAATATTTTCGTCGATTTTTTAAGCGTAATTCTAAAATTTCTATGTTTCCTATCTTACCATTGTGGTTACAAAAATAAAAAGTTGCCCGTCATAGACAGACAACTTTCTTTCTGAAACAAAACCACAAGAACCATTACTTGTGGCCATGTTACAATATTTTAAGCTTCGATTAACGATTCATCATGTTGAGAAATATCTAATCCTACTCTTTCTTCTTCTTCTGTTACACGCAAAGGAATGATTTTGTCAGTTATAAATAGTAACAAATATGACATACCGAATGCAAAAGCTGAAACTACTGCCAATGCAACTAAGTGTTTAACTAACAAAGCAATGTCACCAGTAATGAACAATCCCTGTTCGCCTTCAACAACTACTGCATTAACCGCTTTAGAAGCGAATAAACCAGTCATCAACATCCCCATCATACCACCAACACCATGACATGGAAACACATCTAATGTATCATCTAATTTAGAATTTGCTCTCCAATGTGCTGCAATATTTGATACGATTGCGGCAACAGTTCCAATCGTAATTGCGGCAGTTACCGAAACGAAACCAGAAGCGGGTGTGATAGCGACTAAACCAACCACTGCACCGATACAAAATCCTAATGCCGAAACTTTACGTCCACGGGTTACATCAAATAAAATCCAAGATAAACCTGCTGCTGCTGCTGCTACGTGTGTAGTGGCAAAAGCTGAAACTGCTAAAGGACCCGCTCCAACTGCTGAACCAGCGTTAAACCCGAACCAACCAAACCATAATAAACCAGTACCTAAAAGTACATAAGGGATATTTGCCGGAGGTAAAACATTTGCTTCAACGTGAGATTTACGTCTTTTTAAATATAATGCACCCGCCAAAGCTGCCCAACCAGCACTCATGTGAACTACAGTTCCACCAGCAAAATCAAGAACGCCGTATTTAAACAACCACCCTTCTGGGTGCCATGTCCAGTGCGCCAAAGGAGCATAAACAATCACACAGAAAAGAACCATAAATAAAACAAAAGCACGGAAATTAATCCGTTCTGCTAACGCACCAGAAATCAATGCTGGGGTTATTACCGCAAATTTCATTTGGAAAAATGCAAACAAAGCGAACGGAATTGTTGGTGCTAATGACCAAGGTTTTCCATCAAATACGCCTTGAAACATAAAATAAGTCATTGGATTTCCAACATAACCTCCAACAGAATCACCGAAAGCTAAACTGAAACCAAACACTACCCAAATAATGGTAATCACACCCATCGCAATAAATGATTGCAACATCGTAGAGATTACGTTTTTGTGGTTTACCATTCCACCGTAAAAATAAGCTAAACCAGGCGTCATTAAAAGAACAAGTCCTGATGAAACAAGCATCCAAGCAGTGTCGCCTGTATCAATGCCTTCGGTTACTGCTGCTCCTGGAGCAGGAACAAATGCGGCTCCAATGGCAATTAAAAGCAAAATGCCAATGGGAAGCCAAGATGGTTTTTGTTGTGTCATGTGGTTTTTTGTTAAGGGGTTTTTGATTTTGGATTTGTTTACAGAAAACTAATAGATAATCATAAAATTACATGATTATCTATTGATTGAATTATTAATTAAAATTTATATATCATTGCCAACCCAAGCGTTGCTTGAGATTTTGTTGCTTTCCCATCTCCATCTGTGAAGAAGTTTTTGTCATAAGTATCAATTCTTAATTCTGGTTTTAATAACAAATGACTATCCGCTAACGTAATGGTTGGTGTAATTGTGATAGACGATACAGAAACCCCAGTGTAACTGCCATCTGCATTAGTTATTCTCAAGGCACGAACTGCATCTTGATTATTGAAAGATTCGTATCTTGCTCCGATGCTAAAAGTACTTGAAATGTCATATTTGGGGTAAATAGCAAATCCACCCCATGTTTTAGCAGTACTTGGACCACCGGTACCTTGATAATCACCTTTTTGTGTTCCAGTAGCAACATTCAATCCCAATAAAAATTTGTCAGTAATTTGATAAGTAGTACTCAAATCTAACAGTGCGTAATTGGCATCTGGCGTTTTTCCAGTCGTAATATCTTCAGTTGCTTCATTTGAGGTAATGCCATTGATATACACATTCCATCCTGCAACTGGTTGAACGAATACTTGAGCAATTAGACCAGTTTTGTTATTATTATCGTTCAAGTTATCAACATTATTCACTAAACCGCCCATGATTGAGAATTTATCAGAGAAGGCATAAGCAGCTTTAACTCCAACATGGTAGAATGGGCCATTGTTGAATAAATTTGATAATGAGTAATGATAATTTACAGGAGCATCAATTACTTCATAGCCAATGTGTGTTCCAAACTGACCCGCAGTGAATGTTAATTTGTCAGTTGCTTTCCAATTAAAATAAGCCTGTTTGATGGCTAAAGCAGTCGTTCCTTTACCTAATGGTCCAATTACGTTTCCGTACTGTCCTAAATCTGCATTTGGTCCGAATGTTAAATCTACTACTACATCAGACTTTGAAGTCGAATATCCAATTTTTGTTTGAACAAGTCCTAATGAAAATTGACCTGATTTCTGGTCGAATGCACGAGCAGTACCTGATGCTCCTAAGTTGCTTCTATCTCTTGGATTGTTAAAGTTCGCCATATAGTACGAATCTATGTATCCTGAAAATGTAAATTTTCCTTTATCTTCTGTTTTTTCCTGAGAAAAAGACGAAAATCCAATAAGCAAAGAAAATATGGTAGTTAGGGCGATTTTCATAATAAAATTTTGTTTCATGTTTTGATTAAATGCTTGATTACCTCACAAAGATTATAGGTAAAATTCAGTATTCCAAATTTATTATGTAATATTTTAACCAGTTTTTGTGAATTTATCGAATAATAGTACAAAAATGGTTTGAAATTAAACCTATTTATGGCCATTTGTGGATATTTTTTTTAATTACAAGTTTATTTTTAACTTATTCTGTGAAAACTGAAAAAAACCAAATATTCTAAAATTGAAATTTCAAGAAATAATATAATTATTCAAATATTGAACACAAATAAAAAGAGCTGCCAATTTATTGAAAATTGACAACTCTTAAATAATTAAAACATACTTTAAATTTTTTATTCAGCGTGCAACCACGCCTTCTTACTAAGTAATGTTTCTTCGTCCTCCTCACGGTCAGGGTCGGGAACACAACAATCTACAGGACATACTGCCGCACATTGTGGTTCTTCATGAAAACCCATACATTCTGTACACTTATCAGAAACTATATAATAAAATTCGTCGGATACTGGAGTCATTGGGTCTTTACCACCAATTGATGAACCGTCTTCTAATTCGACATCAACTAATTTTGTTCCACCTCCCCAAGTCCATTCAACGCCACCTTCATAGATGGCAGTATTAGGGCATTCTGGTTCGCACGCCCCACAATTTATACATTCTTCTGTGATAATAATTGCCATAATAATCTTCTTTAATGAGTATGAATATTAAATAATTAATAAATAAGTATTCATATATGTAAAAAACTATACAAATTTAATAGGTAAACATTTAATAGCCTACAAAGTTTGAAGAGTATTGTAAAATATTTATTTGATAAGTTTTGAGTAAATTGCATGAAATTTTTAAAAACATGACATTACAAGCAAGAATCAAGGCTTTTGCTGACTTAGGTCGGTATTTGAACGCCACTGAAAATCAAGAGGAAATTGAACTTTGGGCAGATAAAGCGTCCCACCAAAATAATTGGTTTACCCTTGAAAATACAAAAAAATCATTAAAAGCAATTGCTGATTATTATTTGAATCCAGATTTATTAATTCAATGGACAGGACTTTATGAAATACCCGATACGCCCAAAAAGATAAAAAGTATTGGGGTAATCATGGCGGGAAATATTCCAGCGGTTGGTTTTCACGATATGATGACTATTGTGCTGTCAGGACACGCTTGTGTAGCAAAACTGAGTTCTCAAGACTCATTTTTAATGCTAACACTTATGGAAAAATTATTAGAAATAAATCCAAATTTAGAAATTAGAATTGCGGATAAATTGAATGAAGTGGATGCACTAATTGCTACAGGTTCAGATAATTCCGCAAAATATTTCGAATATTATTTTAAATCAAAACCCCATATTATCCGTAAAAACAGAACTTCAATTGCGATTCTGAATGGCGAGGAAACCGAGGAAGATTTTTTGAATGTTGGAAAGGATATTACGGATTATTTTGGATTAGGATGTAGAAACGTTTCAAAAATCTTTGTACCAGAAAATTATGATTTTACTAAATTTTATGATTCTATAGAATCTTTAGGCGATATTTTTTATCATAATAAATACAAAAATAATTATGACTATAATAAGTCAATTTATTTGGTAAATATGATGCCGCATTTTGATAATGGATTTATGATATTAGCGCCGAGCGAGGCGTTGGTTTCGCCAATCTCCGTTATTTTCTACGAAGAATATAAAAATGAAGCTGAATTGAAAACTAAAATTGAGGAAAACAATGATAAAATTCAATGCATGGTTTCAAAGAATTCTTGGTTTGAGAAAAGTTTGAATTTTGGGGATGCACAGAAACCCAAATTGTGGGATTATGCGGATGGGGTTGATACAATGGCATTTTTGCTGAGTTTGTAGGTTTGGGTGTCTAAACTACCCGAAAATTTTAGAACTTTCGGGTAGTTTTTGATGCAAAAACTGTCCAGTCATATTTAAATTTTACTTCATTCAACCCTTAATAAAACAACCGTTTTCCCAAACATTGGCGCACCTAAATATCCTCGAACGTTCAAGGTGTTTTCATTTTTCAAGGTCATTTTTCCAGAAACGGTCATGCCAGTTCTTGGATCGCTTACTTGTCCCCCAGACCACACATTTTTGCCTTCAAAAATGAATTTCCTAAAAATCTGATATCCTATTTTGGGTTTTACTTTTAATTCTTCTTGATTTTCTTTTGACGACATCCATACTATTTTTCCAAAGTACTGATTCTCAGTCTTATAAATTTGAATCTTGGAAGTTTTGTCATCCGTGAACCAAACGCCAACTATTTTTTCAGCTTCATCAATCATAATTTTTGAATTGATGTTAAAAGAAATTGTTGTCATTAAAAAAGTGATGAATAAAATTGTTTTAAATTTTTTCATGGGAAGTTTTTAATAGAAAATAATGGTAAATTTTATGGCAAAATAATGAAGCTAAAACACCGATTCCTGCCCCAGCAAATACATCAAGTGGGTAATGTACGCCTACGTAAATACGACTGTAAGAAACAATTATTGCCCAAATATACAAATACTTTATACCCGAAAATTGTTTGCCAAATAGTAAAACTAAACAAGTTATTAAAGCAAAAGTATTGGCAGCGTGTGACGAACAAAAGCCAAATTGACCTCCACAATTTCCTACGACATGAACTAAATGTTGAATGGTAGGTTCGTAGCAAGGTCGAAACCTATGAATCAAAGGCTTTAAAATACTCGAACATACTTGGTCGGAAATGACTACACTGAAAATTATCATCAATAATATTCCAGCGGATTTTCTTTTTTGTAACCAAATAATACTGCCAATAATGATTGCGTACATCGGAAACCAGGAATTTCTGCCAGAAATCCAAGCCATGATTGGGTCAAAAAAATCGTTATGAATTGAATTTAGCCACAAAAAAGCCTGTGTGTCGAGTTGATTAATCATCTAAATTCATTTTTTTTCTGATTCTTTGAATGGTTTCTTTAGCAATTACCTCCGCTTTGGCTTCACCTTCTTGCAATTTTTGATCGAGTTCTGGAATGTGATTCATATAATACTCAAATTTTTCTCTTTCTTCTTTGAATTCCCTTACCAAAACAGCGTGAAGCGCATTTTTGGCGTGTCCGTATCCATATCCACCAGCTAAATAACGCTCACGCATTTCCGCCACTTCTTCGGGATTTGCCACCAAAGAGTACAATTTAAAGATGTTATCCTCATCGGGATTTTTTACATCTTCCAATGATTTAGCATCAGTAATCACTTTTTTAACGACTTTTAAAATATCTTTTTCGTCCAAAAATATATCAATGTAATTATTTAAAGATTTACTCATTTTCTGACCATCAATTCCTGGAATTGTCATGACGGCTTCATCAATTTTTGCTTCTGGAAGCACCAATGTACCTTCACCATATTGACGATTGAAAGCAGCTCCTAAATCACGAGTCATTTCTAAATGTTGTCTCTGGTCTTTGCCCACGGGTACGATATGCGCATTATACAGCATAATATCTGCTGCTTGCAGCACCGGATACGTAAATAATCCAGCATTAACTTCTGCTAATTTTTCGGATTTTTCCTTAAAACTTGTCGCATTCGCCAACATCGGAAATGGCGTAAAACAGTTTAAATACCACATTAATTCAGTATGAAAACCCGCTAATTTTGATTGACGATAAAAGAAGTTTTTATCCGCATCAAACCCACAGGCCAACCAAGCCGCCGCAATGGCATACGTGTTTTCACGCAATTGTTTGCCATCTTTTAGTGAGTTCAGCGTGTGTAAATCAGCGATAAATAAGAATGATTCATTCGCTGGATTTTTTGATAATTCGATTGCGGGACGGATTGCCCCTAAAATATTACCTAAATGTGGTCTGCCCGATGCTTGTATGCCTGTAAGAATTCGCATTGTTGTTTTTTATTTTCTAAAAAACACGAATGAAACTATCTATAATAAAATTCGTGTTTTCTTAATCATTAATTGTTCTACAAAATTGAGTAAATTAAATCAATCCATCAAATCCAACATGATAGTTTTTGGCTAAATCATTATCTTTGGTATCAAAAGCAACCTTCTTTTAAATTTAATTGTCTAAAATTCAACATTATAAATAACATGTCTATCACAACAAGCACATTTCAGTACTTACAGGATTTGAAAAATAATAATACTCGTGAATGGTTTCACGTCAACAAAAAAAGGTATGATACAGTTAAATCAGATTTTGAAGAAACAATCAAAGAATTAATTGGCTCGATTGGTGATTTTGAAAATATGACGGGCGTTGAGGTAAAACACTGTAATTATCGAATTGCCAGAGACGTTCGATTTACCAACGATAAAGCTCCTTATAAATCATGGCTTTCTGCCAGTTTTTCGGAAGGAGGGAGGAAATCGGGACGCATGGATTTCTATTTACATATTCAAGAAGAGGAATCATTTTTGGGCGGAGGAATGTGGTCACCCACGCCCGAACATTTGGCGAAATTGAGACAAGAAATTGATTATAATGCGCATGAATTAAAAGCCATTATTTACAATCCAGATTTTTTGAAAATATTTGGAGAAGCACAGGGAGAAACCGTGAAATCTGCTCCAAAAGGCTATTCAAAAGAGAATCCAGAAATTGAATTATTGCGTAAAAAGCAAATGTTCTTTTGGCATAAATTTACAAAAGAGGAAGTTTGTTCGCTCGATTTTGTGCATAAAGTAACCGAAACAGCACGCACTTTAAAGCCTTTTTTAGATTATTTGAACGTAATATTTTTTGACCATCAAGAGCCGGTGGTTAAATTGTGATTGAATAAGTAAAAATCTGATTATCAAGTCTTTAAATTTCAAAACAATCAATTACCTGCCACTATGTTTAAAAATTTACTTTCGATTTTTCTCTTTTTTACAATTCTGATTTCAATATGGAATTGTTCGTCTGAAATTCCTGCCCTAAAATCTCCTAAAAGCCCGCAAAAGGATATTTTGAGCTTTAAGTTTGAAGACTTTAATCCCATCGTTGAAGGTGATATTGATACAACGCTTCGTACCGTTAAACTACGAGTGCCAATGGCAACTAAAGTAATAACTTTAAAACCAACGATTACGGTTTCACCGCAAGCATCGATTTCGCCCAATTCATTAGTGGTTCAGAATTTTACTAATGCCTTAACTTACTTTGTAATAGCCGCTGATTGCACCAAAAGGGCATATCAAGTGAGTGTCGTTGTAGCTTTGGCAACTGACCCAGAAATTACGGGTATTGAGACGATCAGTATCAAAACTACGCAGGCATTTTTTATTTATGGCAAAAATTTTGTTCGAGGAAATTTATTAGCAAAATTTATTTTGACTTCAAAAGTAACTGGCAAAACTTATGCCCTCACGAATGTAAGTTTAACAGCGACACAGGCGAAAGTACAAGTGCCTTTTGATGTGCCAGCGGGTTTATATTCAATAACAGTGGATGTGAACGGAAGACAGATGAAATATCGACAATTGGATTTGAAAGTTACGGGTGTAGGAACAGAATTAATCATCAATCGTATGACGGTTTTAGCGTATATACGAGGTCAGGATCTAATTATTACGGGTAATAATATTAAAGCCACGAAGGCACAAATACGTTTTCAGCCACAAA
This sequence comes from Arcicella sp., assembly GCF_964672035.1. Classification (NCBI taxonomy): domain Bacteria; kingdom Pseudomonadati; phylum Bacteroidota; class Cytophagia; order Cytophagales; family Flectobacillaceae; genus Arcicella; species Arcicella sp. Next base: position 2,308 of record NZ_CBABQS010000048.1, on the reverse strand, counting down.
TTGCCAGTACAACTCAAATAAAAGATGCGATTATTAACACAGCAGGAACGGAAATTAAATACAATATTGAAGCCACTTTTCCAGCACCAAACCGTTGGTCGATAACGGTGCTGTTGGATGGGAAAACGTATGCTTTGCCGGATTTAGTAACGATTACGGCGAAATAATTTTTAATAATTTATCACATAAAATTTGAGTTACTACCATGCAAAAAGTATTTATTAGTACAATGATTTTAATTAGTTCATATACTTGCTTTTCTCAAAAGTACATTGGTACAAATGTCAGACCAAGTGCAACTAACAAAACGGGGTATTTAAAACCATATTCTGCAATTGAATACTTAAAAGCAGCCTCTGAAATTGATTTATCTAATGAATTAAATGAGAAAATTGTCAAAAGATCAAGTGCTTATCTAAGTGAAATCACTACTAATTTTGATTTTCCTGCTGAGTTTGTCAAATTAGATACTAATGAATATAAATTGTATCAAAGAAATATTAAATCTATTGTTGAAAAGATAATAGTTGATGGAGAAGTCCTCAAGTATAATGATAATCACTTTTTTAGTTATGACCGTAAAACAGTCACTAAAGCTGTGAATAAAATTATTATTCCCGATAGTATCCTTAATATTGTTAAAAAGGCAGAAAAAAGACTAATGTTATCTACCGGCTCACTCGGCTTTATAAAAACGAAAGAGTATCGTCCAAATCATCCTAATAGCAAAGCATTTTATAATTACTCAAATAATGGGGCAATAGGTGGAATGGTAAACTATCTTTTGAACAACCCGAACATATGTTGTAAAAGTATTAATTACGTAATAATAATTGATTCAGAAGATAAAAATATTGCATATTTTCAAGTTGTTGTGGATGAAATTAATCCTGCGGCTGAGAAGGATTTAAAAAAAATGTACCACAGAGTATTTGAAGATTATTGGATTTGGTATCATTCAGAGGCTGATAAATATCTTAAAATAAATAGAAAATAACAAAAAAAGCGACCTAATCAGTCGCTTTTTTTGTTTACTTTGTGGGAAATATAAATAATCCTTGCCCCATGCAATTCTCCCATTTACACTGTCATACGCAATATTCTCTCCTTGATGGAGCTTCAAAAATACCCGCCCTTTTTGCCAAAGCGAAAGCTGATAATATGCCCGCAATCGCCATTACTGACCATGGAAATATGTTCGGAGCGTTTCAGTTTGTGGCGGAGGCTCAAAAGCATGACGGCGTAAAACCAATCGTGGGTTGCGAATTTTATGTCGTGGAAGATCGTCATAAACGCCAATTTACGAAGGAGCAAAAAGACAAACGTTATCACCAATTAATGCTCGCCAAAAATGCGGAAGGCTACGCTAATTTGGTGAAAATGTGTTCATTGGGTTATATTGAAGGACTTTATGGAAAATATCCGAGAATTGATAAAGAATTAGTATTAAAATATCATAAAGGACTGATTGCCACCACTTGTTGTTTGGGTGCGTCCGTTCCACAAGCCATTCTTAGACATGGAGAAGCAGAAGCGGAAAAGGAGTTCAAATGGTGGTTGGATGTGTTTGGGGAAGATTATTACGTAGAGGTGCAAAATCATCAAATTCCTGACCAATTACGCTGTAATGAGGTTTTGTTGAAGTTTGCCAAAAAATATAATGTAAAAGTTATTGCTTCAAATGATTCCCATTATCTCGACCAAAAGGATGCCAACGCCCACGATATTCTTTTGTGTATTAATACGGGCGAAAAGCAAGCAACCCCGACTTACAAAGATATTGATGACGATGCTGGAACGTCCACCAAAGGCAAGCGTTTTGCTTTTTATAATGACGAATTTTATTTCAAAAATACCACCGAAATGACCAAACTCTGGAGTCACGTTCCAGAGGCAATTGATAATACCAATGAGATTGTTAGCAAGATTGATACCTTGCGTTTGAAGCAAGATATTATGTTGCCCAATTTCGTGATTCCGAGCAATTTTACTACGCAAGATGATTATCTCGAACACATTACTCGTGAGGGGGCTAGAAAGCGGTATGGCGATAATTGGGATTCGGTTGAAGTCAAGGAACGCATTGATTTTGAGCTTCATGTAATTAAAACGATGGGTTTTGCGGGATACTTCCTCATTGTAAGCGATTTTATTAAAGCGGGACGAGATTTGGGCGTTTTCGTTGGGCCGGGACGTGGTTCTGCCGCTGGTTCGGTTGTGGCGTATTGCATCGGAATTACCAATATTGACCCAATCAAATATAAATTACTCTTTGAGCGTTTCTTGAATCCTGACCGTAAATCAATGC